>DAOUVA010000245.1 GCA_030667885.1 Phycisphaerae bacterium | reverse complement strand
ATCTTCTGAGCGAGATTATTCTTTTCGCCGATATCTTTTTTAAGGTTGTATAGTTCCAGGCGATTGTCTTCGTAAAATTCTATCAGTTTATAATCTCCGGCCCGCACAGCTCCTCCGGGACTGCCGCCCTGATTACCATAGTGCGGATAGTGCCAGAATACCGCTTTGCGGGGCAGTGATTTTTTGCCTTTGAGCAGCGGCACCAGGCTTACGCCGTCGATGTGCTGTTTTGGTTTGGGTGGAAGAGATGCTATCTCAAGCATCGTTGGATAGAAGTCCGTACTGATTACGGTTTCGCCGCATACGCTGCCGGGCCTGGTTACGCCGGGCCACTTTATCATCATCGGCTCGCGGATTCCGCCTTCGTACAGCCATCCCTTACCCGCCCGCAGCGGCAGGTTTGATGTTGGGTGGCCTTCGGATGTGCTTAGTCCGCCGTTGTCGGACATAAACATGACCACCGTGTCATTAGACAGATTCAATTGATCCAGAGCGTTTAAGACCTTACCTACGGCCTGATCCATCGCTTCTATCATCCCGGCGTACACGGCATGGTTTTGGACTAATCGAAGCTTTCGACTTCCCTCGGTGTCCCATATTGGAGTCTGAGAGATTACGGAATCTGCTTTCTCCTGATATTTACTCTTAAGGTCCGGACGGGCCATTAGTGGTGTATGAACCGAGTAAAACGAAAGATAGGCGAGGAACGGTTCGTTCCGATGTCCTTCAATAAACGCGGCAGTTTCCAAAGCCAGCCTGTCCGGCAGATGTTCGCCATCGGGGCCGTCTGTTAAACGGGGATTGCCATAGGGTGAGAAGTACCTTTTGCCGCCGTAAGGTCCACCTCTATCAATGCCGCCTTTGTTGATGTCAAAGCCCTGATTCTCTGGCCAGAAGCCCTCCTTTCCGAGGTGCCATTTGCCTGCGAAGAAGGTTGCGTAGCCGGCTTCTTTCAGTGTCTCGGCTATAGTTACTTCGGCCAGCGGCATCTGGTCGAGGTATTGAGCGGGATTCAATTTTCCCCGCCGTCCGCCTTTGAGAAAATCAGTCAGGTTCAGTCTCGCGGGATATTTACCCGACATTATACTTGCGCGTGTCGGTGAGCAGACCGGACAGGCGGCGTATGCGTTAGTGAATCGCATACTGCCTCTTGCGAGTTTATCGATGTTGGGCGTTTCGTAAAAGGAACTGCCGTAACAACCGAGGTCTGTCCAGCCTAAATCGTCAACGAGGAAAAAAACAAAATTAGGTTTTTTCTTAGGCTGTGGAGTTAACGCGTTACATGACGGAACGATCAGCGAAGCTGCTCCCAGTCCCATCATTTTCATAAAGTTGCGTCTGTTAAGAAAATTATCTGCCATAGTGCTTTCCTCACAAATAATTTTTTCTTGTGCAATTGTTCAGATTATTTTGTGGCAGTAGTGCCGATGCAATACAGGTGTTTATCTGCTCTTATGAAAATCTGACCATTGCTGATAGCCGGTGAGGCGTATGTATTTTCTCCCAACTCATTGCGAGCAACGATATCAAGCTCCTGGGACGGTTTGACGACTGTCATAACACCTTGATCGGACAAGAAGTACACCAAGCCGTCAGCCGATACCAGAGAAGCACTATAATGTCGGCCCATTTTTTCCCGCCAGAGGCTTTTTCCGGTCTTTGCCTCGAAGCATGTTGCAATTCCGGGATCGGAGACGATTAGAAAGTACGGACCAAAGGCAATCGGACTTGGCACGTATGAACAGTCCCGGTCTTTCTGCCAAAGAATATGCGTATCGGTTACGTTGCCATGTCCGTCCGGGCGAATCGCCTGTATAAAATGTTTGGGAAAACCGCATGTCATAAAAAGCAATTCTCCGTTATAGACGATTGATGCAACGTACTGTTCGGTCGGCCCGTCACTGAGCCAGTGCTGCTCGCCTGTGTCGGGGTCGTAACTGGCTACGCACATGGTTCCTGAAAGAATCATCTGGTTACGTCCGTCAATTCGCCTGATAATCGGGGTGCAGTAGCTTCGTGTTTTGTTAGGCCGGGGAGTTTTCCAAATGGTTTTTCCTGTATTTCTATCCAGAGCCACAATATACGAGGCCCCATCGTGGTCGCCGTTGACGATGAGCTTGTCTTTCCAGATGACCGGACTGGAACAATATCCGTGCACACTTGCAAACGCCCCGGGTCGGACTTCCCATATTTTGTTACCATCAAAGTCATACGCTGCTATGAACATCTTATCGCTATCGAGAAAGCTTACATATACTCTCTTGCCATCTGTAGCGGGCGTTGACGATGTATAGCTGTTGAGGCGATTAATGCGTTCCAGCGGGGCTTCAAGGACTACGCGCTGCCAGAGTATTTTGCCGTCATTACGGTTCAGGCATAGTAGTATGCGCTGCTTTTGTTCTTTACCGGCGGTTACTACAAAGATATGGTTTTCCCAGACAATCGGTGAAGCATGTCCCTTGCCGGGGATGGGAGTTTTCCACATAATATTCTGAGTATCACTCCATTTGACGGGCACATTTTTTTCATTGCTTGTTCCGTCACCTCGCGGCCCGCGCCAGCCCGGCCAGTTTTCAGCTAAAGCCGCATTCGATAGAATGAACATAAGCGGCATAGCCAGGCAAACGAAAGCAATTAATTTTCGATTGAAAATTGTACCTACTCCTTAAAGTCTACGTTGTATTTAATCGGGACCGGCGGTTGTACAGATTCAGGCGCCGAGAAGGACTTCTTTGCCTTTGCCCTGTTGGATCAGAGGAACATAGCTTTCCAGAGATTGCAGGACGGCCGGATCGGTCAGGTCAATTGTTTTCTTCTTTTCGTGTGCCATGTACCCAGCCATAACGAGCAACGTGATTAGCCGGCCGTATTCGAAATCGAGCATACCATTTCTTCCCTGTTCAAAGGCTGACAATGCATCCCGCCATTCCGTTATATAACCATACAAATCGGGTTCATTGTGATGAAGCAGTAAAGCTCCACGGCTGGCCTGTGATTTTTCGAGGGCAAGCTCGCTATCCGCTACGGCAGTTGCCGCCGCGTCGCTGATAAACAGGCCCGCAGGTGACTGCAGTGAGTTGACGGTGTACGAATAGCCCGGACCGAAGGCCTCCATAAGGAGTCTCAGGCCAGGTGCGTCATACATCCATGAGTTTGTGGCTTGTGATATGCTGCAAACTCCGGTCTCGGGGTCTTTGAACTCTATGGTAACGTTTGAATAGTCCTCGGCAGGTGTGGCTTTGTAATCTACGCCTCTTTCCTTCAGTTGGCTAATCCACGGTTCTTTACCCCACTTTAGCAGGGCCATATTAGCGGTAGCTGAAACAGGCGTGAGATAGTCGGGGGCTTTGCCGCCCGGTGTCAGCATATACATACCGACAGCTATGCTGTGGCAGCCCATATCGCAGCAGACACCGCCTCCCTGTGTTGTTGGATCCCAGAACCATGGTTCGTGTGGTCCGCCGTGCTCTTCTGCGCTTCGGGACAGATGCACGGCGCCCATATTCTGTTCGACTGCTGTGAGCTGCCGCCGAGCCTCAATTACTGATGGCATGTGAAGCTGGTTTTCAAAATAAGCTGTGGGCACGCCGAGCGCCTTGCCCATTCTTGCCATTACGTCAGCTTCCTGGAGGTTTCTGCCCAGAGGTTTTTCGCAAATGATTCCCTTGATTTCGGCGCCGCCTTCTACCGCCTTGGCTATGTTGCGCATGATTTCGAGGTGGGCAAAGTTAGGGGCGAAAATGCAGACGACGTCCACAGCGTCACAAAGTTCCGCAACGTTCTTGAAAACACGGGTGTCGCCCAAGCCATCTTCCTGAGCGCGTTTTGCAAGGGCTTCTGCGCCTTTTGGTGCGCACACTCCGGCTAATTCGGCACCACGGACCGAACACAAAGATCTTTCGTGGAAACCGGCTACGAAACCAGCTCCAATCATTCCTATTTTTAACATTGCTGAGTTCCTTTCATAACAAGATGTTGCTGATGTTTTTCGGGCTTAAATTTTGTTTCTCAACTAACGTCCCAAAATAATCCAGGCAAAAGTTGCAGATACTTCTGACAGGTGGAAAAGCCGTTTTTATATGCTTAATATCTACCCTACTTTTGATGACAGCACAACCGAAAAACCTGTCAAAATAACAGGAAGAGGTTATTTTCTGAAAGAGAAATTAAGCTGATATGGCCGGCCGGCAGGGGGTAAATGATAGCTCCAAATAAGACTGAAGATGGGGATTTGTAAGGTTGGTATTATGGCAGATATAGGACTTTAGAGAAATCATGACAGGCAATATGGGGAATTCGTGAGTGCGGTTTTATCGAAAGATGACACTTAAAAATGAATATTTAAGAAATAGGACGAATAGCGTGATGAGTGGGAGGCAATAACCGGTCAAAGGCAATAATTCGTGGAAATTCAGCTAAATTCGCAGAAACTGACAAAAAAGTACACTTTTTGGACATATTTTTTGCAAAGACATATATAAATGGTCGAATATATATGAGCCGGATACTGGGCTGGAAATACCTCAGAATCGGCGAGGAATTGGATGAGTATTGTATATCATTAAGCGAGAATTATGAGAGGTGCATTGTCACCCGAAAAAATGAAAAGGAGATAAGAATGCCAGCTACAAAAGTCGCCAAGAAACCCGTTACGAAGAAACATATCGCAAAGAAATCCACCACTGGAAAAAGCAAACGTATGAGCTTGCCCGAAATAAGAATGAAGGCTCAGTATCTTGGGATAGATTCTGGAAAAATGAAGAAGCCCGAACTTATTCACAATATACAGGTGGCTGAAGGGTATTCGCCGTGCTTTGGAACGTCAGGAGGTCATTGTGACTATACTGACTGCTGCTTTATTCAGGATTGCCTTAAAAATTGAGACTTTAAATTCTGCGCAAATTGCTAAAAGCGAAGGGTTTAAGTTCGGTTTTTTCGGACTATTATTGTTGACATACGGCGGTCCGTTCAGTATCGTCGTCTTTGTGTTAAAAGGAGTATCTTTACTGTCCCTCGGATGGTGCTCCTGAGAAAAAACGAGGGAGTTTATATTTCAGGTTCAAAAAAAGAACCTAAGGAGAACATTGTGGATAAAGGTAAGGTAAAGTGGTTCAATGAGCGGAAGGGTTTTGGTTTTATCGTTCCCGACGACGGTGGTAAGGATTTGTTTGTTCACCATTCCAACATTTCGGCAGAGGGATTCCGGTCTTTAGCTGACGGCCAGGAGGTAGAGTTCGAGGTTTCCGAGGGCGAAAAAGGCCCCGAAGCAACGAATGTAAGTCCCTGCTGAGTTGAATCCGGAAGTAAAAGACACGGCCCCAGAAGGATGATGGGGCCTTTTTTATTGGTTATTTTCGATAACGTTTCCTTCGATTTCACTTCCTGGTACTTCATTAAGAATGACAAATTTCAAAGGTCTTTTTTTACAGGTCATTTTGCTGGTTGTTAAAGCTTAACAGTTCAAAATATTTTAGTTTCCGCGCAAGTGATTCTTTGATATTCTATTGTCTGAAAGTCGGATGTTTAATGTCGGAATTATAATGTGAGGTGAAATATGGATTGCCCGGCATGTGGTAAGTCAATGATGGAGGAAAGTTTTGGCAATGTTCAGGTTGATGTTTGCAAGAACGGGTGCAAAGGAATATGGTTTGACTGGGGAGAGCTGAAAGAGCTGGATGCAAGTGACAAGGGCGCCGGCAAAGCTCTTGATGAAGCATTGAAAAGCCCACGGGTCAATGATGCCGGGCGCGGGCTGTTGAAGTGCCCGAAGTGCGGGATAGCGATGCATGCACACAAGTACAGCAGTGCCAAAGAAGTTAATGTTGATGAATGTTACGGCTGTGGAGGATTCTTCCTTGATAGCGGAGAGTTGCAAGAGATAAGAGAAAATTATATGAGTGACGAAGAAAGAGATGCGTATATCCAGAAACTTGTGACTGACACCCCTATGGCTGGGGAGACTGAGAAAGCGGGATTTAGAGCGGAAGCGTGCCGGATGTTCGGCGGCCTTCTTAGCAGAAGATGGCCTTTCGTTTGGCCGTGAGATGACTTCTTGTTTTACGGGTTTATTTGCAGAGAGGCAAAGATGCGACATTTAAGAGTATCGGTTTTAATTGCCATGTTGGGATTGGCTGTTTGTGGGTGCCCGAAAGAAGGTGTGGATGCGGAAAATGCAAAGACGACAGAAGAAGAAATGAAAAAGGAGGCCGTTATGGGTATTAAAATACAATGGCTGGGTCATGCGAGCTTCAGGATTTGTTATGAAGATAAGGTCATATATATTGACCCGTGGAAATTGAAGGATTCGGCAGGCGATGCGACGCTGGTACTTGTCAGTCACAGTCACTATGACCATTATTCACAGGAAGATATTGCCAAGGTTAGCGGGCCGGATACGAAACTGATAGCTTCGGCTGATGTTATTGCAAAAGAAAAAGCAGGAGAGGCCATTATGTCCGGGCTGACGGTCGCATTGGAAGGTATTTGGTTAAAAGGTGTGCCTGCGTACAATCCTGATAAACAATTTCATCCTAAGGCGAGCAACTGGGTCGGCTTTGTCATAGAGATTGGGTCAAAGCGGATTTATTATGCAGGCGATACCGACCTGACAGAGGAGATGAAGGCTATTGAAGATATCGATGTGGCGCTGCTGCCTGTGGGCGGCACATACACAATGGATGCGAAGGAGGCGGCAGAGGCGACCATGCATATAAAGCCGAAGCTGGCTATACCCTATCACTGGGGTGATATTATTGGCGGCCGAGTTGATGCCGAGAAGTTTGCCGAGACAGCAGCGTGT
>DAOUVA010000084.1 GCA_030667885.1 Phycisphaerae bacterium | reverse complement strand
TCTCGCCGGAACGGTTCCAACGACGCTATGTCTTCCGAGTCGTAGCCTAAAGCGGAAGGGCTCATCGGAATGTTTTATCGGACATGGCGGCTTTTGTGGTTTTTTCATCAGCTCGTCTTTGGCCTGATTAGATACCAGAGATGAAACTTCTTTTATCTGCGCTATATCTTTACCAGTCATTTCCTTCAATTCTCTATAGTTTTTGACAGTCTCTCTGTCATATATTATCGGTCGATTGTCATGTCCATTATTTTATTATCAGCCCTTTGGCAATGCCAAAAATGCAGGAATGCCGGTTAGCCGAATAATGTCTTAGAGGGGCGAAAAACGCGGTTTACTCACATAGATTTTTGGCCGATATGAATATTATTGAAATTCCTTGGTCATAAATTCTGAGAAAGCTGGGGTAATAAGAAACACACCTTCCGATATTGTGTCAGGCAGGCCAGAGGAAAAAGATGTAATTTGACGTACTACATGGCGAGTATGAAGTTTAAGTTCTAACATAATACATAATGAAAATAGTCAAAGAAAAAATTAAGTGGCGAATTCTGATTCCTCTGGCATCAGCATTAGGTGTTTTATTAGCGGTTTCTATGCTTACTACCCATATACTTCATACACGCCGAATCAATAACCAGACACAAAAACGCCTTTCCGAAGTAAAGAAACTGTTCAAAATGGAACAGGATGAGGATGCCCAGTTATTAAAAGGATTTATCAGTCTTTTGCAAAAAGACAATGACCTTCGAGAAGCCTGGCTTACAAAGGACAGAAAAGCATTGCTCGAATTTTCTAAGTCTATTTTTGATAATATTCGCCAGCAACATAAGATTACACATTTTTACTTTCACGACTTAGACAGCGTTTGTTTTTTGCGAGTCCACAATCCTTCAAAACACGGCGATTACATAGAAAGATTCACGATGCATCGTGCAGTACGTGATGCTAAAACCGCTTATGGTATCGAGCTTGGACCATTGGGCACATTTACATTGCGAGTTGTGTATCCGTGGAAAATTGACGGCAAGCTGGTCGGTTACATCGAGTTGGGTGAAGAAATTGAACATATTAATTCGGATTTGAAGGAAACCTTAGGCGTAGAACTATGTCTTATCATCAATAAGTCTTATCTGGATCGCGCCAAATGGGAAGAAGGGATGAAAATGCTGGGACGTGAGGCACAATGGGATCAGTTTCCCAATTTTGTTATCTCCGGCAGCACTTTTGCCAAGTTGCCCCCGGTATTGAGCAATTATTTAGAGGAACTCTCAAACTGTGACGACAAAGAACACCTATCCCATGCGCTTAAACTGCCCTCGAACAATCGGTATTATCTTGGGCGGTTCCTTCCACTCATAGATGCCGGTGGTCGAGATGTCGGTGATATTGCCGTTCATGCTGATATTACCGAAGAAGTTGCCGGGTTGAGGATATTTTCAGTAATATTAACTCTGTCCTGCATTACAGTTATTTTCCTATTGTTGGGCTTCTTTTATTTCTATCTTGGAAAAATAGAAAACAAGCTCGCAAATTCTTATAACAACCTGCAGGAAAGTAAAGAAAAAATGCGTTCTGTACTTGAGACTGCACCTGATTACATCCTCAGTGTGGACCGAGATGGTAAGATTTTATTTATCAATCGCACTGTTCAGGGTACTACTGTCGAACAGGCGATAGGCACAAATATCTGTAACCACATACCGCCTGAGTATCAGGATACAATTATAAACACCATCGAACAGGTCTTCCAAACAGGTCAATGTCAGAGCTTTGAAACGATTGTTACTCCTGAGGGCACCAACATAAGGACATGGCAGGTGACCCGTATCGGGCCTGTAAAGCATGGCCAGGAGATTATTGCTGCAACTATAATCTCCACAGACATTACCTATCGCAAAGAAGTTGAAGAAAAACTGGAAAAGAAGATGGAAGAGTTAGGACAGTTCAACAAGCTGGCTGTGGGCCGTGAACTGCAAATGATTGAAATGAAGAAAGAGATCGATAATCTCTTGAGAGAATTAGGCAGAGAAGAGAAATATCGAGACGAGATAGAATGTATTGAAAATATAGCTGGCGCAAGTAAAGCTAAAATGTCATAGGAAATGTTAACAGGAATAGGGAAGAGAGACCTCTTCGAATAAGAATATGAATATACAAAGCGTCAACAGAAGATTTTGCATTGTAGTAATAGTTGCCATACTAACAGTAGCAGTTGTAGTAATACTGGCTCAAAAGAGCAGCAGAAACTTTGAGAACACCATCATTGCTGAAGTTCAGAAACATCTATCTTCTATTGCTACTACAGAGGCCGTTAACATCGAAAAACTATTTGTTCATACTCAAAATGAATTAAGCGTGTTGTCTAATAATCCAAAGGTCAAAAAGGCATTAGTGAACGGCTGGACGGACGCACAGGGCCCAGTGCTTGACAGTTATTACCCGGAAAGACTTATTTTTGATAACCTCAAAGGTACTGTGAATTCATTATGCCGGGTAGATACAAGTGGCATCGTCCAATGCAGGATACCATGGAAAGAAAACATGGCTGGTACCGATTATTCAAATAAACCCGGCATCAGCAAGGTGATGAAAGACCAAGAACCTTGTATAAGCCCGATATTTAAATCAAATTCGGGAATCGAAAGCATTTCTGTTTGTCAGCCTGTGTTGGAAGGCAAGCAATTTATCGGAATACTGCGAGCAGTAATACCCTTGAGCACAATACGCAATCGTCTCAATGAAAGCAATGTAAGCAATGGTGGTTACACATGGATTGTCGATAATAAAGGAATCATAATCAGCCATCCAGACAGCTCATTTATTGGGCAAAATCTGTTTTCACTTCAAAAAGATAACGCTGGTGGCGAGGAAGCAAAGGAAAAAGAAGTACTCTCCGAGATGTTGGCCGGCAACAGCGGCGCTCGCTGTCTCGTGTTCGATAAATTCTCTAATGAAAAGGTTGTCATGGCCTGGAGACCTATCAGGATTGGACAGACAAAATGGTCAATATGCGTAACATCAGAATACGATAGAATCTCAGCTCCCGTAAGGACTCATTCGAAAAATGTCAATATGGCGGTTGGACTATTGATAGTGCAGCTTATTCTGGGAGGCACATGGTTCTATAGAAATCAACGCGAGAAAGTCAAGCTGGCGATAAAAGCTCAGTCCGCCGACGAATTGAATTTGCTAAACGAGCAGCTTTCAAGGGAGACTGCCAATCTAAAACGTACTGAGGCAAAATTGAAGAAGGAAATCAAAGAACGTTCATTGATTGAAAAACGACTGAACAATAATATGTTTGAACTGGAGCAATCTCAGCAGGCAACACTTAACATGATGACCGACATCGAGTGTGCCAGAAAAGAAGCCGAAGATGCCAATAAAGAACTCATCAAGACAACCTCAAGGGCAAACGATATGGCGGCCCAAGCTGAGATGGCCAATGCCGCCAAGAGCCAGTTCCTGGCAACGATGAGCCATGAAATCCGTACACCCATGAATGCAATAATAGGTTTTACCAACTTATTGGCAGAATCTGAACTCACCAATGAGCAAAAAGAGCATCTTAATCTTGTCAGAGATTCAAGCCATAATCTGCTCAGACTCATAGACGACATACTTGACTTATCTAAGATAGAAGCCAAAAAAGTCGATGTTGAGATCACTGATTGCTCATTAGGACGGTTACTCAATTCTGTTGAATCATTAATGCTGTCGAAGGCAAAGAGAAAAGGACTTGACTTTGAAATCATTGAAGATGTCGGACTGCCCGCACAAATACGTACTGACGTAACCCGGATACGTCAATGCCTAATCAATCTTGTGGGTAACGCTGTTAAATTCACACGCCAGGGACACATCTATTTAAGAGTTTCTTTACAGGAAATCGAAAATGCCCCGTTTATTCGTTTCGATGTGGAAGATACCGGTATCGGCATCCCTAAAGACAAACAGGATGAAATATTCGAAACATTTGTCCAGGCTGACAGCAGTACCTCTCGCGAGTTTGGAGGTACAGGCCTGGGTCTTGCTATCTCGAAACGGCTGGCGGAGCTTCTCGGTGGACAACTCACCATGACCAGCGAAGTAGGAAAAGGCTCAGTGTTCTCGCTTACTATACCTGCCGGTGTTGATGTAACAAAACAGCCGTTTTTGGACAGACACAATATGGTTAGCCATATAGAGGCCGAGGAGGATGAAGTAAAGCAAGCTAAGTTTTCCGGCCATATTTTAGTTGCTGAAGATGCAAGAACTAATCAGGTTCTTATCAAATCGCTCCTGAAGCGATTTGATTTGCAGGTAACAATTGCAGAAGATGGCAACGAAGCGGTGCAACAAGCTTTGACTGAACAATATGACTTGATATTTATGGATATAGAAATGCCGAATATGAACGGCTATGAGGCCACAAAGGCGATTAGAAAAGAAGGATTGAAGACACCAATAATCGCTCTGACCGCTTATGCTATGAAGGGCGACGATGAGAAATGTTTTGCCGCCGGATGTAATGACTATATAAGCAAACCAATAGAGCATAAGAAATTGCTTCAAACCCTAAGTAAATATTTATCAGAAGGAAATAGAGATATGAACCAGCGAATAGATTCGGTAAAATCCGATGTCGAACAACTCAACCAGATTTGTTCTGAAACATCAACCGCTAATACTACACCGGCCGAACCGGTAGATGAACAGTATGGTGAAGTTCCGGTTGACTTTGCGGTAATCCAAAAGATTTACGACGATGAAAATGTGCTTAAAGAGATTGTAAAGGTGTTTCTTGAAGACGCCCCTGAGACCATAGAGCTTCTTGCCGAGGCAATAGTAACCAAAGATTCCAAAAATGTAAAAATGTATGCTCATAAGCTAAGGGGTTTAGCCAGGCATGTCGCCGCCAGGAAATTATCCGATATGTTGTACCATCTTGAAACTAAAGGCAGAGAGGAAAAACTGGAAGGCTCTGAGGCACTTTTCGCCGAGATACAGACAGAATTTGATAAACTAAAATCATTCTTGTCTCAACCGAACTGGAACGAATCAGCAGGGCAACAAACCGATATGAAGAAGATACAGGCAAATATTTGAATTTGAGTAATAACCGCTTCCATATTCAGAAAAAAGCAAAAAGCGAACGTGAGGAAGATAAAAAATGGAAAAGAGAACCGTATTATTCGTTGATGATGATGTAATAGTCCTGCAGTCCCTGGAAAGGGGCCTTATGGACGAATCATACAATAAATTCTTCGCCAGGACTTGTGAAGAAGCATATGAAATTCTCCGGCGAGAAGAAGTACATGTAATCGTAACCGATATGTGCATGCCTGAGATGACCGGGTTAGAGCTTCTTAGAACCGTCAAACAAGAACATCCGGATATCATCGGGATAGTACTCTCGGGATATGAACAGGATGCCGATCTTCAGGCTACAGTTGATCAGGGAGAGATTTTCAGGTTAATTATGAAGCCCTGGAAACTCGGAGAGACAAACTTCGAAAAGATTGTCGTGAAGGCTATAGATCAATATAACTTAAAACACGGACAAGCATCATCCGAAGAGGGGAAATTAGAGCAGTGTAAATCCAGACTCAGAAAGTGGATCAAGCTCGGAAGTAACAAATAATGTTTTTTAGGCACGGTAAGGTTAAAATGGCAGTTATGCAGGCAGATATTTACAAGAAAATTCCCGGAATCTAATCCGGGACAAAATTCTGCTACTGTTTGAAGTTTTTACCACAGCTTTATACACACTCCCTTTCTATAATCGAAATATCACAAAATATCTTGCTTAGACGTTCACCTTAAGATAAACTCTCATTTTTAACAGAATGACCTGTTTCGATAATGAAAGGAGTTTATCGATGTTGAATCGTACCTGTCTTTTACGCACATTCTTTTCTTTTCTCATTGTTGCAACTTTAATGTCTATTGTGGGATGTAATCCACTTCAAAAAACAGATGAGACGAGTCTAATGAAACCGGACTGGGAAAATCCCGACGTTGTGGGTATTAACAAAGAACCGGGACACTGCACTCTCGTCCCGTATTCAGATATCGAAACAGCACTGAAAGCTGATCGCACAAACTCGCCATTTTACAGATCCCTCAATGGAAATTGGAAGTTCAATTGGGTTAACAAACCTGCTGACAGGCCGCTCGATTTTTATAAGCCCGACTATGATGTCAGCACATGGAAGTTAATTCCCGTGCCCTCCAATTGGCAAATGCACGGCTATGGAATTCCTATTTACCTCAATGTCCGGTACCCTTTCCCGCCGAATCCACCATATATTCCACACGACTACAATCCCGTGGGTTCCTATCGAAGACAGTTCACTATGCCCAAAGATTGGAAAGACCGCCGGATTTTCCTCCATTTCGACGGTGTTAAAAGTGCCTGCTATCTGTGGATTAACGGCCAGAAGGTCGGCTACAGTCAGGACAGCATGACACCAGCTGAATTTGACATTACACAATATCTAAAGTCAGGCGAAAACACCATTGCCGTCGAAGTTTATCGCTGGTCCGATGGCAGCTACCTTGAAGACCAGGATATGTGGAGGCTCAGCGGCATATATCGAAACGTTTATCTATTCGCCACACCCCAAGTGCACATCCGTGATTTCTTTGTCCAAACCGATCTTGACGACAGCTACACAGATGCCACCTTAAAGATTCGTCCCAGGATTACTAATTACAACGACCAGAACATCGAGGGATGGACCGTTGAGGCTCAGCTTTATGACCCAAATAAAGAATCAGTGCTGACCGAACCACTAACCAGAACTGTCTCATCCATTATCAACGAACAATACCCCCAAAGAGATAATGTCAAATTCGCACTTTTAGAACAAAAGATTACCAATCCGAAGAAATGGTCTGACGAGTTTCCAAACCTGTACACACTGGTCCTGAGTCTCAATGATGCTGAAGGCAAGACCATCGAAGCCGAAAGCTGCCGGGTTGGCTTTCGTAAGGTTGAGATAAAAGAAGGCCAATTATTAGTCAATGGCCGGTCGATTAAGCTCTTCGGCGTGAATCGCCACGAGCACGACCCCGACCACGGCCGCGCTGTCCCTGTCAGCCGAATGATACAGGATATCAAGCTGCTAAAGCAAAATAATATCAACGCAGTGCGTACCTCACACTACCCTAACGACCCAACGTGGTACGACCTGTGCGATGAGTACGGGATTTATCTTATCGATGAGGCAAATCTTGAATCACATGGCCTCAAGGGCTACCTTTCAAACGTCCCCGGATGGCACAATGCCTTTGTGGAGCGGGCCATTCGTATGGTCGAACGTGATAAGAATCATCCATCCGTCATTATTTGGTCGCTCGGCAATGAGACGGGCTGTGGGCCGAATCATGCCGCTATGTCGGCATGGATAAAAGATTACGACCCGACTCGTCCCATACACTATGAAGGAGCAGCGGGGAATCCTGTTGACTACCCCTATGTTGATATGATTAGCAGAATGTATGCGAGAATTCCGGAAATCATTCGACTGGCCACCAACCCGAATGATGATCGACCGATGGTTCTCTGCGAATACGCCCACGCGATGGGCAATTCTGTCGGCAACCTTAAGGAATACTGGGATGCCATCCGCACTCATAAACGTCTCATCGGAGGCTTTATCTGGGACTGGGCGGACCAGGGATTACGTAAAAAGAGTCCCGAGGGACAAGAATTTTGGGCCTATGGTGGTGACTTCGGAGATGACCCAAACGACGGAAACTTCTGCTGCAACGGCCTGGTCCAGCCAAATCGAAAACCCAATCCCTCCCTCTATGAAGTTAAAAAGGTCTATCAGCGCATACATGTTTTGCCTGTTGATATTCTGGCCGGAAAGTTTCACATCTACAATGAATACGATTTCCTCAACCTTGATTTCGCAGATATCAAGTGTGAACTCTCCGCCGACGGCCGCATAATTCAAAGGGGTACATTACCGAAGCTTTCTCTCGCTCCCGGCGCTAAAAGAGAACTGCAACTTAACTTTACAGAGCCAAATCTTCTGCCTGACACCGAATACTGGATTAAGATATTCTTTACCCTCGCCGACGATACCTCCTGGGCCAGGCGCGGATACGTTCTTGCCTGGGATCAGTTTAAGGTTCCCTTTGATGTCCCGCAGGCACCGGTTATTGACTCGAACACAATGCCGTCGCTTTCACTGAATAAAACCGCACAAAATATCACGATTACAGGTGATGATTTCGAAATTATGTTTGGGACAGAATCCGGCGACCTTGAATCCTTTGTCTTCAATGAAAAACAGCTCATCGCCTCAGCCCCGGCTCCAAACTTCTGGCGCGTGCCGATAGATAATGACGAAGGAAACAATATGCCAAAACGCCTTGGTGTTTGGCGTAATGCCGGACCCGGCCGGACAGTTAATATCGTCAAGGCCGAACAGCTCAAACCACAGGTTGTTCGCATAACCACCGAAGCAGATATCCCCGTTGGATCAAATTCCACCTATACAAATATCTATACTGTATATGGCACTGGTGATATCATCATTGATTCAAACTTCGCCCCGCATGGTGACAGCCTGCCCAAGCTGCCGCGTTTTGGCATGCAGATGGCAGTACCCGCCCAGTTCAACAAGCTCACCTGGTTTGGACGCGGTCCCCATGAAAACTACTGGGACAGAAAAACCGGCGCAGCTCTCGGACTCTATGCGGGAAATGTCAACGAGCTAATACATCGCTATGTCAGACCTCAGGAAAACGGCAACAGATCAGATGTCCGGTGGATGGCTTTGACCGACGCAAATAGTGTAGGCCTTGTCGCTGTCGGCATGCCTACAATCGACATTAGTGCCTGGCCCTTCACAATGCAGGAACTTGAAGAAGCCAAACACATTCACGAACCTCCACCAGCTGAGACTATAACCGTCAATCTCGACTATAGGCAGATGGGCGTCGGTGGCGACGATAGCTGGGGTGCGCGAACGCACCCAGAATACACCCTCCCGGCCAAGCCTTACCATTATCGCTTGCGTCTTATGCCCTACGATCGAGAACGTGGCAACATACTAAATCTGACAAGACGCAGATTACCTGAATTGAACTGACCTCCTTATCTTTAAATCTATAGATTGGGCTTGTCTGTAAAGCCAGATATACAAATATAATAGTCTGGATAAAACGGAAGGGATGTTGGTTTGTTCGCATCATTATGAATTATTGATGTTTTGAATGAAGTCTAAGTAGTCCGGCCTTGCTTTCTCACCATCACTCAACGACGCCAGGTAGAAATAATGTAGATCTGGGGCATCAAGAAACAGCGCCTTTGTGCCCGACGATTTGATGAGACCTGCTCGACAAACATCCCAGAATCTCCATTTTGCTGTCCCATTTGTGTGAATCAATCCCGGGTGGCATACTCACATTCGGGTCACAATATTTGTGTAGCAACTTGTTTATATATCGTAAAACCTTCATTTCAGTGCCTCCCTTTCTTCAATACTCCATAAATTCAAATAACCTTGTCAAAAAATATTCTCTTCTACCTATAAAAGGCAAAAACTTGAAACATGGTAACAAAAATATTTGACAGGTATGTGTTTTGAAGAAAAAAATGCAATTTTGCAGTATTTTTTATACAGCAGCTATCAGAAGCTTTATACGAAATAATCTTCTACTTAAAGTCTTGACTCAAAGAGCAAGAACCCGATCCATTTGTTGAGATATCTCGGCTAATCGCTCGCGATTGCCGCCGCTCACTTCCGCGGTCGCCCAGCCCCGGTAGCCGATTTTCGTTAATTCCTCCCGTACCCTCTTCCAGTCGACGCTGCCTTGCCCAATCGGGAAAGCAAAGCCCTTGCCCATACCTTCACTCATCGCAACCTTTAAGTTATATTCCTTGATATGTATCTTAACAATCCGCTTACCGAGCACTTCGATCCAGTGTTGAGGCCAGCCCCATCGGACCACATTACCCACATCGAAATACGCCTTCACATATGGGCTGTCGAGTTCGTCAATATACCGTGCCATTGTCAGAGGTTCGATGAGAAAAGTGCTCCAGACATTCTCGATTAAAAGGTGGATGCGTTTCTTCTCGGCGTATGGAACGGCCTCACGAATTGCCTCCTGTGTTCGTTTGTAATTCTCCATGAACGAACCATCAGGTTTCGGGCGTACTACATGGAGCACTGAAGTCGCGCCGTATAGCACTGCTTCGTCGATGGCTCCTTTCAGGTCGGGATGGCTTGAGTTGACTACGCCATGCACGGGAACTCCCACTTTTTCGCTTGCTCGTGCGACAATTTTTGGCTCCGGTGCCTCTTTGTTTGTAAACTGCGTAGGGATTTCGATACCCTCGAATCCGACATCCTTGACCAATTTCAGCTTATCTTCTACGGACAAATCCTCTTTTATCATCGTATAGCCGAGCGCCTTTTTGTAGCGGACTTTGGATGGTCCTGCATCAGCTAATGATAGCCCGTCCAACATAGTCGTCACCGATGCCCCGGCGAGGACCAGGCTACTTTGTTGAAGAAAATTACGTCGATTGATTTGAGATTTCATTATTTCATCCTGAGCAAATTAAGTAGCTTCACATATAATTACAATCAATATATGTACTCAACAGCCAATCCAGAGATATTCTCAATTTCATAAAATTATCCGATAATTGGCGCAGAATCCACACGTAAATAGAATATCCCCTCACAATCAATCCGTCAACCTAACACAGATGAAAAACAAGCAGGCCGGAACCTACACAAACTCATCACAGCCGGTAGCGGTGGGGTAAAAGACCCCGCGACCCGGCCCGAGTGTCTTCGGAACAAGATCCTGGCTTGAGTTCAGCAGCCGGTCCCAACTGAAGGCCTGGCCGGTAAAAGCAGCAATACGAGCACCGATAGCTGTAAGTGTGCT
>DAOUVA010000471.1 GCA_030667885.1 Phycisphaerae bacterium | reverse complement strand
CGAATCGGGCCGTGGGAAAAGAGCTTCTTGTGCCTTGGCCAACATTCGAAGGCACCATCGATAACGACCGGGACAATCGGCGATTTGCCGCGTCTGGACAAAAGGCCAAGGCCGGGTTTAAATGGAGTGATTTTGCCATCGTAGGTGCGGGTGCCTTCGGGAAAAAGAGTCACGCCGCCGCCTTGTTTGAGCCTTTCGATGACCTTCCTCATTGTAGATATGTCCGGCTCGCCAACTTTTACAGGAATGGCGTTCACCGAGGTAATCAGAGGGCCGAAGAACCAATTGGTAAAAAGTGAGTCACGGGCCATAAAGATCGAACGTCTCTCTATAAGAGCTCCGCAAAATATCGGGTCGAGATAACTCTGGTGGTTACTGACAAGTATAAAGGCGCCTTTTCGGGGGATATTGTCCTGGCCGTAAGTACGCACCCGAAAAAACAAAATGCAAAATACCCTGCAAATCCAGCGTGCAAACCAGTACCATTTCGCTCTTAGTTTTCCTTCAAGCATTTTTCCTTCACACAGCTTAACATCTTTTCAACAACACCATCTATGCTCAAATCGGTCGTATCAATAATAACGGCATCTTCAGCGGGTTTTAACGGCCCGACTGTTCTGCTCTCGTCGCTCTTGTCTCTTTCCTCGATGGCCTTTTGTATTTGCTCAAGGGTTTGGTCATTGCCTTTGGCCCGCAAATCAGCCTGTCTTCTTTTTGCCCTGGCGGCCGAATCGGCCGTCAAATAAAATTTCATATCGGCATCGGGAAAGGCCACAGTGCCCTGGTCTCTTCCTTCGGTAACTATTTTTTGCCGGGTTGCTGCGAACTGCCTCTGCATTTCGACTAATCTTGCCCGTGCTTTCGGACAAGAGGCAATATACCGGACATTTGCTGTTACCTGCGGGCTACGCAATTGCTCGGTGACATCAAGGCCATTGATAGAGACCACCATTTTGTCATCGGTGATGGAAAATTGAAATTCGCCCGTTTCCATAATATCGAGGAGCTTGTCTTCATCGCTCAAATCAACACCGGCCTGCATCGCCGCTAACGTGACAGCACGATACATCGCACCGGTATCGAGAAAGCTCGCACTGAGCTTTATGGCAAGCAGCCTGGCCATAGTGCTCTTGCCGGAAGCCGCAGGACCGTCAATCGTAATAATCATCAGCGGCCAACCTTGATTACAATTATACTCGTATCATCAATCTGCCTGGCAAGGCCTACAAAGCGCCTTCTGTATGTGAGTATGTTTTTTATCATCTGGTCCGCCGATTCTGCGGAATATTTCTTTGCGGTCTGAAGCATATTTTCCCTGCCCCATAATTCGCTATCGAAGTTGAAGGCGTCAATCAGGCCGTCGGTATAAAAGAGCAAACAATCACCATCCTTTAATCCGACGGTTCCAATCTCATATTCCGCCTTCGGATCGACTCCGAGTACGAGGCCGCCTTTATCCAGCTCGATAATTTTCCCATCTCTTATCAATACGGTCGGCTCATGCCCGCAATTGCAATAGGTTATAGTCATATCTCGGGCATTAATACCGGCGTGAAACAATGTGATGAACTCACCGTCCCTGCACTCATCGCACGCCATTTTATTGATCTTGTTAACAACGAGCTTATTGCATTGTTCTGTATTTTTGCCAGCGCAGTAAGCCGGAATATCTTTAACCGTGTCGATGTATGCCTTCATTGCACCCCGAAAAGAACTCATCATAATTGCAGCAGGAATTCCCTTGCCCATTACGTCGGCAATCACCACTGCTACTGAGTCATTTTCAAATTGAAGAAAACTGTAAAGGTCGCCACCAACATCAAAACAGGGAATATAAGCAGCAGCTATATCCAGACCGGGTATCTGCGGAGCCTTTTTCGGAATCATTCTCCTCTGAACAACTCCCGCCAGCCGCATCTGTTCGGCCATACGTGCGCCCTCAATTGCTCTGGCGTACAGTCTGGCGTTCGTTATCGCCAACGCACACTGAGAAGCAACCGCCCGGGCAAGATTAATATTATCTTCGTCAAACCGCTCAGGTTTTGGGCTGTATAGCCGAAGCACACCAATCCCCTGGCCTTTGAACAGCATCGCAACGGTAAGCTGGCTGATAATGCCCTCTTTGATTGCTGCCTCTTTATATTTGACCCTGCCATCGACCCTCATATCGTCCAGCACCACCGCCTGGCCTGCAAAAGCAGCTTTAATCACGGTATCATTTTTCGAGACCACGCCTTTATTGCGGTATTCTTCACTGAGTCCGTAGGTGCTCCGCATCTTCAACTCGCCCGCCTCTTCATCCAGCAGCCGAATCGAGCAGGCTTTAACACCGACAATCTTCACCGCTGCCTCAGCTAATTTATCCAGCACCTCCTGAAGCGAAAATTCTCCCGCCACCAGCGTGGTAAGCTGATAAATAAGCTCGTCTCTTTCTATTCGTTTTTTTGTCTTCTTTGCCATAATTACTATTTTTACATCCCTGCCGGATTATACTTTAATATCCGCCGTTGGTGAACCCTAAATTATTTTATCGTTACGACTTGCATAAACTTTGCTTGAGATTACTATACATTTATATTGTCAATATGTTCGGGTATGCAAAATAAAAAATGATTGCCAGGCAGATTACATTTTCCGGCCGGGTCCAGGGCGTCGGCTTTCGCTTCACCGCCCGCAGAGCGGCAAACCGCCGTCAGTTGACAGGGTATGTACGTAATATGCCGAACAGCTCGGTTGAAATGCTCGCCCAGGGACGGCCTGAGGAAGTAGATGACTGCATACAGGATATAAAAGAATATTTCTCCGGTTATATTAAAGAAACGAGCATCCGGGAAATCCCCCTCGACCCAAAATACTCAGACTTTCAAATCACCTTTTAAACCGGATTTCCACATACTTCGTGACACATGGACTGTAATTTGATCATATAGAGCCTATGGAGACCACTCAAACCAGTCTTGCATAGCAGATGTTGGAGAACCAAGCTGTGTGCTAAGATAGTGGAAAAAAAACGGGTTCTTGACGTACGTGCTCAACTTTTTGACGGCTCTTCCGGCACGGTATGCTGAACCTGCCGGAAATGTCTTGAAATTGAAGTGAAATTAAGGTATTACGAGACTTAAAGTTTGCAGGAGTACTTCAGTGAAGTGTATATGGAAATCCCGGTTAAGAAGGGAATGGAAATGCTAACATGCCACACGGAGAGGAAAACAGTATGCCCGAATCGATGAACGGCGTCAGTTTCTCTGCACTATTCACGCCCTACCAGGTTCTCTGCCATACACCGCTAACCGAACGCGATGCGCTGATCCGGGAGATGGTGTATG
>DAOUVA010000320.1 GCA_030667885.1 Phycisphaerae bacterium | reverse complement strand
GAGTTCAAGCCATCTGACACAGGTGAGCCACCACTTGTAGGTGCTGGTGGCTGGGAAATCTTCCGTTTCAAGGCCATAAGTGCAGGGCAGATGACTCTCCAATTGGTCTATCATAGATCCTGGGAAGAAGGTGTGGAGCCAATTAACACATTTTCCATTGAGGTGATAGTAAACTAATTCGACAGAGCAATGAATCCATAGGTAATCGAGACGTAGGCACAATAGGGTGCTTAAGATTGAGAGTGCCTTGTGTTAGACCATCTCAGGATTTTTTTAGGATGGTTGCGAGAGGTGTTTTAGCATTCTACAATGGGTAAACTCAAGGCGAAGTGTGTATCTGAGGATGGCTGCATGATAGTCTGTCGCCAAGTTGAAGCCTGGGTGTTCCTGGGCTTCCGGTATTTATTTCAAGGGCCTTTGAAGTTTGCCATCCATGGCGCTTCGGTCTGCCAGTCGGGCAATGGTGCCGTTAAGCTAAAGTTTTTGGCCCATTTTACCCGCCACAATTCCTTCAGCCATATCTTCCTGGCCGAATAGTCCAAAAAGATACCGTTTACGCCCTGCTGGTGTCTATTAAGGCAAAAGCGGTTCATGGATTCCGAATGAGGAGCGAGTCGTTCACCATCATATTTTGGCGGCGCATCGTCATTCTCCGGTCCGCCGCAAAAGAACCAGCAGTCCAGAAACAATGGAATGTTATTGCCCCCCCTGACATTGGATGAGCCCCAGAAGTATTCAGCAGATTGGCCATAAAGCGGGTCCTGCCCGGCCACATAGACCCAGTGGTTTATTCCATAGCTGCCGTACGTACCGACCGGCCCCCATTGTTCGTCTGGCGTCATACCGATCTTGCCCCAGGAGGTAAATGTGTCGCCGCCTCCTCCGAGTGTGGTGCTTGCCCCGGGCGGGAAATCCGGGACCTGAATTCTTTTGACCATCGGGCAGACGCGTATCTTCTCTTCCCGATAGTAGTAGTCGAACAGGACATTGATCCAGCGGCCGGACGACTGCGTGCGTCTGGGAAAGAAGCCGTTATTGTCTTCGGTGTACATTGCAAAGATAGTGCCCCACTGCCTGAGGTTTGACTGACAAGCAACCCCTCTTGCCTGTTCCCTTACCCGCTGCAACGCCGGCATTAATATCGCCATTAATAATGCTATAATGGCAATAACTACCAAAAGCTCTATCAATGTAAAGCCTTTTCGTTTGAGCATGACGCTTACCCTTCTCTTTCAAAGAGAGGCAATGAATTTCGCTGGTATGCTTATCTTTTATAATTATAACACACTCGCCTGCGGTAATACAAGCTATTGGCTGATTTTTAAATTGTTATGTATCCTCATGACGAGTTCGTCGTTTAAATGAAGGGGATTCTGCACCATAAAAATATTGATTATATTTGTAAAAAATGGGCAGAATTTTTGGGTATAAGTTGGTGCTAAAGAAAAAGCCCCTGCTGTTTAGCGGCTTAAAGCAGGAACGGGGGCTTACCAAGGATGCACATTCTTATAGTAGAGTCTCTTTGAGAGACTACAACGTCGGCAGTTAGTATTCGGCACGAGTACGTTCAGGATATCTTCTCGATGAGAGATTTCTTAAGTGGATGCTCGCAAAAGCCAACAAGTTCTTCTCTAAGGTATCTGAGGTATTCTTCACTGTCGATGCCAAGAGGTTTTTGCCACTGCTCATATTTTTGCTGGATGCGCCGTGCGTGCTTTTCTGCCCAATCTTCATTCTCTTTTTTACCGGACATTCCTTTGACCCTTAATGCAACTGTGATTACGATATTGAGTCCTTTACGAATTGTCAAGTCTTTTCTTGCGGTTTGCTGAAAATAAAATGATACCCCCGAAGAGGAATTCGCCGTTCAAATGGCCTTTGAATCGGAAGATATTGATTTTTCCACTCCGGCCGGAATGGTTGTCAGCACCCAACAAATATTTCAATTTCCGGGCTGCTGTTAGAGATTATTGTGAACAACGGGGAACAGCGCCTCAATCATGTGCGTGATGAGCGATACAGTAAAAGCTTCCTGGTCGGGCCCAATCCACGACATGACGCCCCGTTCGTATCCATAGCCGCCTTTCTCATCTTTGTCGTAGTAGTATTTGTCGGGGGAGATGTACCCAACATAATCACCGTTGAAACCCAGGACCCAGAGATCGGCGTCGCGATTTTTTGTCTGTGATTTCAGGTCAATGCTGATTTCTCCGCAATAGTCGGCCGGTGTGCCCACCAACACTAAATCTCCAATTCGCACGGCTTGCATCCAGCCGTCATTATCAATGCCGAGAATCGGAAACAAGAATTTCGATACACGCCAGTTTTTACTAAGACGCAGTTGAAACGAGGGCAGTTGAACGGGAAATCCGATGGATGCAATATCCACCTTATCTTTGAACGGTTCGGCATCAGAAACCGCTTGCAGAACTTTGTCGGCCAAGGCTTCACCCATGGCACGGCAGCGTTCAAAAGGATTATCTGCCTCCGGGGGCCGGGGACTCATACTTCCAACAGCTCCGCCGAGATAAATCGCCTCTGCGCCTGTCCGCTCGGTTATGCGGCGCATAAGGAAGCCCGGATATTCTCCTGTGAACTGCATGTTGTCAGCGCCGAGAATAGTCGGATGCGCAGAGTAGCTTACTACGAAACAACGATCTTTGTCTTTTTGTTCGACAAGCATATAGCTTAGTTCGCTGTCAACCGGGCCTTCTCTGCGTGTGCGATTTCTGATATACTCAGGAGCATCCAGCCCGCCATGTTTTACTTTGGCCGGCTCAAGGGAACGGTAAGCTTCAACAATGGCTTCTGTGAAGGCTCTTGCCAGAAAACCCGGGAGATTTGGGTCGTATGATCCGCTGAAAGCTTTTGAAGCGAATCCGGGGGCAAATCCACCAGGGCCAGAATGATTGTGGCTGGCGTTAAAGAGAATTTCATTTGCCGTAAGTGGGGTCAGCTTTGAGACACGGGCCCGAACCAGCTCGGCTACATTCTCGGGAACAATCAGCATATCCGCACCGACAATAACGGCCGTGTCCGTGCCGTCGCTGACAGCCAGTGCTTTGACGAAGATTTCATCGTGTACACCGGTCGATGGTTTGCCTTTGCGGTCTCCAAATCCTGCCAGGGGAGTACCTTTTGGCGGTGTGATGGGACGTGAGCTCCAGCCCGCTTCAAACTGGCCGACGTTGGAACTATGAGAAGATCGCTCTTTATATTGTTCAATTTCCGCGAGCGCCTTCTTGTAGTAGGACTTATCTTCAAAGCCGCTCTTATACGTTGGCCAGGGTCCGGCAAGAATTACAAAACATCCGACGACAACAACCAAAAGGGCCGTCAAGAGAAGCAGGATTTTGTATCTGCGCTTCATAGAAAATCCTTTACATAGAACAGGGAACCTCTAAAAAAATTCATTGTTAAGATTGACAGGAAAGTCATCTTTGTTAATCACGTGCAAGTATGCTTTCTCATCGGTGTTAAGGGAGCTGAAGATATCCGATGCTTGCTCGGCTATGTCAATTTCTCCGGCGGTGAGTAATACAAGTCTGAACCTGTTGAATTTCTTTTCGTCTCTCTTATTTATGCCGGCGCGGACAAGTTTCGAAATGGCAGATCTCAGGGAATCAATTTCTTCTATTGCGGCGGCGAAAATAAGCAGCCTGTTTCCGATATTTATCTCATAGGTTGGTACAATATTTTCATCTATGTTTACGAGTGTTCGGCAATCGATGTATTGAAAGACTTCCTCAGGGCAGTTACAGCCCAAAGTATTCCTGACGAATTCGGTTATCGCTTTATTGTCTGTCATTCTATATCAGCCCGAAATAATCCTTTTATATTTTTAGAGTGAATCAGCCGCATTGAGTATATCTGAAACAGCAGGTAAGGTGGTCATTGACCAGGCCTGCCGATTGCATGAAAGCATAGCAGATTGTCGGGCCAACAAACTTGAAGCCGCGTTTTTTCAGGTCTTTACTCATGGCATCCGACTCGGCAGATGTGGCAGGGATATCTTTAAGCGTCTTATGCTTGTTGCGGATAGTGGTTCCATTAACAAATTGCCAGATATAGGTATCGAAAGAGCCGAATTCTTTCTGTATCTCAAGGAAGGCGAGTGCGTTGGTTACGGCGGATTGAACTTTGAGGCGGTTGCGGATGATGCCCGGATTGTTGAGCAGCGAGGTGATTTTGCGTTTGTTGTACCGTGCGATTTTAACCGGGTCGAAGTTGTCAAAAGCTTTACGGTAATTTTCACGTTTATTCAGGATTGTCTGCCAGCTCAGGCCCGCTTGAGCGTTGTCGAGCAGAAGAAATTCGAATAGCTTGCGGTCGTCGTGAGTCGGCAGGCCCCATTCGGTGTCATGGTATTCAATCATGAGTTTGTTATCTGCGGGCCAGTTGCAACTGTTTGTCATAGTTAATTCTCCGGTTATTTACATTTCGGCAGGTTCCATACTATCAAACTTCTCTGTTTTCTTCATCATTGAAATAAAAAAGCCCCTGCCCATTTTAAGGAGGGTGGTTAGATACGAAATAATGGCAGACAGGGGCTTCCATAATATAAGACGCTTAGATCAGTTTCGGCGCGTTTAGGGACGTAAACCCACCTTAAGATTGCCAAGCAAGTAAAAATCCTGTAAAGTATTGACAAAAGGTTAAGACTCAAAATGGTCGATTAAGCGGCGGCCGGCTGTGGGGAATTGAGGTGCCGAGATATGAAGACATTCAGGTCTGTTGATGAAGTTCTGGATTATGCAATAACGCGGGAGATTGAAGCTCAGAAATTTTATATGAAATTGGCGGATTTCGTAGAGAAGCCGGAGATGGCCAAAGTGCTTTCAGATTTGGCATTAGAAGAGTGGGAGCATCAGACAAAGCTGGAAGCTATTAAGCTTGGTGAAATCGGGATAAGCGAGGAAGAAGTTGGGAACCTTGGTATCACAAATCATGTAAAGGACGTTAAACTACACACCAAGATGAGTTACGTTGAGCTGCTTGTCGTTGGCATGAAAAAGGAGGAGGCAGCACGTAAGCTTTACACTGATTTGGCTACAATAGCCCAGGAGCAAGAACTAAGAGATATTTTTTTGAAGTTAGCACAGGAAGAAGCTAACCACAAACTGCGATTTGAAATTGAGTACGACCTGGTAACGTTCTGAGGTGCTTGTCTATTTTATTTCATCATATACTTCGAAAGTTAGCAGCTCATGTTTTTTGTAGCAGTACGGCTGTGAGAGGATTTTTTTAGTGTTCTACATCAAACCGAAGGGTATCTGTGCGGCAGAGGCGGTGGGATTTTAGAATTCCGGATTGAGACCTGAGAATTTTAGAGAATAAAAAAAATGGTGGGGTATTGAAGGTCAATAGCCCCACCTTATAAACTTTACCTTATGCACTTTATCCTTTGCTCAGACGTCCAGAACATCTTCACACTTAGTTCAATATATATACTCGAACGTCAGCGGTTATTTATCTGAGCAGGGTCAATGCCATCTGAGGCATTGTATTTGCCTGAGCTAACATCGAGATACCGGCCTGTGCAAGCACCTGGTTCCTTGTCATCTCAGCCATTTCGGTGGCAACATCGACGTCCGAAACACGTGATTCGGCAGCCTGCAGGTTCTCAGCCTGAATATTGAGCACCGATATCGTACCTTCAAGACGGTTCATCTTGTAACCGAACTTGGCGCGGGCGGTGTCCTTTGTGCTGATTGCGCTGTC
>DAOUVA010000420.1 GCA_030667885.1 Phycisphaerae bacterium | reverse complement strand
TCCGGGCTCACCTTCATTAATATCATTGTAGCTCTCCATATCGTCCACAATCAGGAAGTTAGCTGTGGTAAAGCTCCATAATGGGCCTGTCCACGGACTGTCGGCGTGCGCGTTATTGGCCTCATCGACACGCCAGTAGTAGGTAGTATCCCACTCCAATTGTCCGGGGTCGTAGCTCTCGGAACCAAGGTTGCCGCTGCCTTTTAATTCCAGGTAGGCTGCATCGGCGCCAAAATAGACTTCATGTGAAGCACCTAAGCCCGGTGCCCATGTGAGAACAGGCGTTTGTGTTACATCCACAGCACCATTGGCCGGGTTAAGTGCCGCAACAGCACCCTCGGTTGTAAAGCTCCAGACATTGCCTTTATATATGGTGCCGGCATTGAACTCATCGACGCGCCAGTAATATGTTTTGGCCAATTCAAGCGGGCCGGGATCATAGGTTGTAGATCCCCATGGCGGGTTACCAGCGGCGTTGCTCACATCGTCAAAATTGTTGCCGAAGTACACATAGTGTATCATCGAACCGAAACCCGGCGTCCAGCTAAGATCGCCATCCGAATCTACAGATTCGGCCCCATCAGTCGGGTTAGGGAAGTAGGCCGTCCTTGGAGGAATACTAAAGCTCCAGACAGGGCCTTTCCACGGGCTGTTCGGTTCGGCATCATTAACTTCATCAATCCGCCAGTAGTATGTAGTACCCGGAATCAGGCCATCCGGAAAAGCGAATCCCGGGAAGCCTGCAACCAAAAATGTTGCGATCTGGTTACCCTGGAACGTGCTCTCGGTACCGGCATCCACTTCGTCAAAATTGTCACCTAAGTAAACATTGTGCGAAACGGCGAAATCCCCCGGTGACCAGCCAAGGGTAATCCATGTGTCATTATAGAGAGTACCATCGACCGGATCCGGATTCCAGGCATATGGAAATGCTCCGAGTCCCTGCATAATGACCTGAATCTCCGGCCCTGTCAGGGCTGTGTCGAAGAACATAATATCGTCGATGACACTTTTTGCGCCATTTGCCGATGGAATATATGTGAAAGTTTCCAGACCGAAGCGTGGATTTGGATCAAGAGCAGGTAAAGGACCTAATGCAGCCGCTCTTGCGATTTCCAGGCCGTTAAGGTAAACGATAGCCGGGCCGCCGTCAAATTCCCAGGTCACAGCGAGATGAAACCATGTATCGGCAAATATAACACCTGCCGGATCAATCTCGATGCCCTGATAGTCGGCATCGGTGGCGTCCTCCAGATAGAATCCGAAGTCTTCCGGATTAATATCGGCATGGTTTGCGCCCTTTGATATGAAGAAGTATATCCCGCCCAGGCTCGCATCGAAAAGCCTGTAATCCTCCGGGTCTGACCCATCCCAGTCCGGTTTGAACCAGAAGGCCAAAGAGCCTGTTGGAGTTATCACGTTGGGAACCTCAATGTAGTCGTCCACACCGTCCAGATAGACACCACCACCTATTTTACCCTGCGTTCTTTGCGCGCCTCCTTCCAGAGTGCCAATATTGCCGTTGCCGCTGGCGTCTCCGGCAGTGGTTCCGCTTTCCTCATCTAAACGCCAATGAGCGATAAGACCGGGAATGCCGGCGTTAGCTGGATTTGTCAGAGCCAGGCTGAGCACAAAAACAAACGTGAGCGAATAAACAACTTTTCTAAACATAATAATCCTCCTTAAAAAAGTTAAAATGACCATGCTTTAGTCACACACCAAAACATCTTGTATTAATAGTAATAAGGGAACCTCTAAAAATTCATTTTTACTACGAACGGCTGCAATTTCCACCGACGGCGTTGCCAGGCCAAAATTCGTCCTCGACATAGCTTTGGCTATGCCTGTGGCGATTTTGACCTTCCGCCTTGTCGGAGAAAATTTCGCTCGTTCTCGTAACAAAAGCAATTTTTAGAGGCTCCCATAATTTTCAGTTGATATGAGAAAATTTGACACCGGCGCACAAAATTCCCACAGAAAACTCTGTGCCCTGCATAATATTCCTCCTCTGTTAAAAACTATCAGAAATCTGCCTGCAAAGTGAAATCAAAAACCATAGGTGCCTGACTGTGCGAGTGCATGCTTTACCTACTCTATTTCTACCAAATCAGCTATCTTTTTGTCAAGGGAAAAACACACGTTTTGAGTTAGTTTGTCATTATTTGGCCGAATTCGGATTTAAGTTTTTATTTTATTCTTGTGTCTTAGTCCGCCCGGCGGTAAATTATAAACCAGCGGAATCGGTGCCCATATAGTGCCTGTAGTTTGTCAGGGCGAATGGGTGGAAAACTTAGGATTTATAAATACTGATTTGCGAGAAGCGAGATAATGACAAAACCACAGCCCAATTCGGTTGATATTGAAAAATGGCTCGGATTAATCAGGGCCGACAATGTTGGGGCGACTACTTTTGCAAAGCTCATAAAACATTTCGGCTCGGCGGACCGTGCGTTGGGTGCTTCGGTTAGTGAGCTGGCCAAGGTGAACGGGATTGGTTACAAAACCGCCGAACAAATTGCATCGACGCGCGGCAAGTTCGATGTTACGGCGGAGCTGGAATTGGCGGCGAAGCTCGGTGTCTGGATAATCAATCTTGACGATAAGCGATACCCGCCGGCGCTTAGACAGATTTACGACCCGCCGCCCGTGATTTATATAAAGGGAAGTCTGTGCCGCCAGGACAATCTGGCCATATCGATAGTCGGCTCGCGCCGGTGCAGTTTGTACGGTCAGGAGCAGGCTTCACGGTTCGCACATTTGTTAGGCTCGTCGGGATTTACCATTTGTTCGGGGATGGCTCGCGGGATAGATACCGCTGCCCATCAGGGAGCGTTGTCAGCCGGGGGCCGCACAATTGCTGTCCACGGCTGCGGGCTTGCAAATATTTATCCGCCGGAGAATAAGAAGCTGTTCGAGCTTATAACCGAATCCGGCGCCTGTATCAGTGAGCTGCCGCTGCGATATGAGCCGTTGTCCGAGAACTTCCCTCCACGGAACAGAATAGTAGCGGGACTTTCCTTGGGTACGATTGTTATCGAGGCGGGCTTACGCTCGGGGGCGTTAATCAGCGCAAGGATGGCGATGGAAAATAATCGAGAGGTGATGGCGGTGCCGGGGAAGATTGATTCGCCCTTGAGCAGGGGAACGCATCGGCTGATAAAAGAGGGCGCTAAGCTGATAGAATCCGTTGAGGACGTGATGGAAGCCCTCGGCTATATCGGCGAACAATTGCAGGAGCATGTAAGTACGGCTGCGGAAAAGGCGGCTAAAAAAATAGATACGCCGTTGTTCGAGATAAAAGAGCTGAAGCTCAGCACCCATGAGAAGATAATTTTCGAATGCCTGAGTAAGGAACCGTTGCATATAGAGCAAATAATTAACGATACAGATTTGCCGGCGGGAAGCGTTAACGCTTCCCTGGTATCGCTGCGTCTCAAAGGAATTATAAAACAACTGCCGGGCAGCTTGTTCGTGAAAAAATAGAGTATAAGTAAAATGGAAAAAGCCAAAAGTGGTAAAAGTGAAAAATGAATTTGTGGCGCATGGCGTGAAAAAGGCTGGGAAACCCATCAATAAATTGATGGGCTTAATATGCCTGTGGTTATCTTTCGCCGGTGTACCATCTTTTAGGGACATCGTCTCCTGTGGTTTCTTCGATTGAGGAGACATGTCCATCGAGCCAGAGGACATTAAGGCGTCCGCCGGTCCTGAAGTCTTCCTGTATCCTTATATTGTGTCTGAAGATGTCGCGGTAGTAGTTCTGACGACGGCCCCCCTTGCGATAGTCAGTTATATTGAGTGTGCCGGGACCGCTGTTAAACAGCATGTCCTGGGTGTCCTGCTCGAATCTTGGCTCGGCGTGGTCCTGACAGATAATAAACTCCGAATGCGGCCGGATATCTGTTGTTTTTCTGCCCCTGGCATAGCCGCTAAGACCCTGGGCCGCTGTCCGAATAGCCTCGGGGTCAACATCGTATATTAAATCCGGCACCTTTGTTAAACTCGGACAACCAAAAATCTTTCTGTTCTTGAGGTAATCGATATATACAATACCCCAATAAGCATCATTGTCATTGGTCTTTCTAAGATTACCTTGTGCATCGTACCACAGAAATCTGTTAGCGTTCTTGGGGTCCGCCAGTTTCTGGTCATTGTCGTTAAGGTACATTAATATGGCTAATCCTATTGACCTTTGGTTCGATTTGCACGATGTCTCCTTCGCCACTTCCTTTGCTTTCCGCATGGCAGGCATCAAAATTGCCAGCAGCAGAGCAATAATAGCAATCACCACCAATAGCTCTACGAGAGTAAAGCCTTTTATCGATTGCTTATTAGCGGGACCTTTTTTGAAATGTTTCATCGGTCTGTCTCCTGTGGTTCTCCCTGAACTAAACCAACGGTTTTTTCAAGCCGCTTCTGATTTC
>DAOUVA010000003.1 GCA_030667885.1 Phycisphaerae bacterium | reverse complement strand
CTGGATGCTTACCAGAATGTGATCGATAGCGGCGTGGATGTGGTTCTCCTGGCCACACCGCCTGGTTTTAGACCTCAGCATCTGAGAGCTGCAGTTGAGGCGGGCAAACAGGTCTTCTGCGAGAAGCCAATGGCCACCGACGCTCCAGGCGTGCGTTCGGTCCTCAAGTCGGCCGCCATAGCAAAGGAGAAGAACCTGGCATTAGTGGCCGGCTTCTGTTGGCGGTATCACTTGGCGCGCCGCGCCTTCTACCAGCGTGTTCACGAAGGCGCTATCGGCGATATTCGTACCGTCTATGCCACCTATCTGACGGGGCCAGTGAAACCCATGCGTCCAGCCAGTAGTCGCCCGGCAGGCATGAGTGATGTTGAATGGCAGCTCCACAACTGGTATAACTTCGCCTGGTTATCCGGGGATGGGCTGGTAGAGCAAGCATGTCACAGTGTGGACAAGATTGCCTGGGCGATGAACGGAGTGCTCCCTCTCAAAGCGGCGGCAACAGGCGGCCGGCAATTCCCCAATAACGAAGGCAATATCTTTGACCATATCGATGTCTTCTACGAATTCCCGGATGGAGTCCGCGCGTTCATGGCCCAACGTCAGATCGGCGGTTGCTACCGTGACAACTCGGACTTCCTCATGGGCTCGGATGGTCTGGGCAACATCAAGGGCTCGAGTGATCCCACCATTACCGGCAAGGAGTCTTGGCGCTATCGCGGTCCCAAATCCGATATGTACCAGATCGAGCACAACGAATTGTTCGCCTCTATCCGCAACGGCCGCCCCATTAATGACGGCATCTGGATGGCCCACAGCTCGCTCATGGCCATCATGGGACGCATGGCCGCCTATACCGGAAAAGAGATTACCTGGGACGAAGCCATGAATTCCCAGGAAAAACTTGTCCGGGACAACTTAACCTGGAACATGGACTTGCCCATCAGGCCCATGGCCATGCCGGGAAAAACTCAGTTTATTTAATAACATTTAGCTGATAACGATAGTTGAAAGGGTAATTTATGAAAAACGAATTAATAAAGGATAACTCGGCGCTGACTCGCAGAGACTTTATCAAGACCTCAGCGGCATTTGGGGCGGCGAGCCTGGCTGTGGGGACAAACCGAATGTATGCGGCGGGTTCCGACAAGGTTCGGATTGGCTTGATTGGCTGTGGCGGGCGCGGTACGCATGATGCTACAAAGTGCCTGAGATCGTCGGAGAATGTTGAGCTTGTGGCGATGGGCGATCTATTCAATGACCGGATGGAGAGGTGCCTGAGAAGTCTTAAACGAGCGCCTTCGGAAAATTCACCTAAATCAAATGATATAAGGAACAAGGTGAAGGTAACGAGTGATAGGTGCTTTGTGGGCTGGGATGCACATAAGGAGGTGATCGCGTGTGACGATGTGGACATGGTGATACTGACAGAGCCGCCGCACTTTCGTCCGAGTCATCTGAAGGCGGCGATAGAAGGGGGTAAGCACGTTTTTATGGAAAAGCCGGCGGCGGTGGATCCGGTTGGTATTCGTTCGGTTATCGCGTCGGCTGAACTGGCTGACAGGAAGGGCCTGACTATTGTAGCCGGTACGCAAATGCGGCGGATATCACATTTGGTGGAAGGCATGAAGGCCATCCATGACGGCGCTATAGGTGAACTTGTGGGCGGCCAGTGTGTGAGACTTGGCGGTGGAATGTTGGACTGGGGGCAGAAGGAGCGGGACCCGGACTGGTCGGATATGGAGTGGCAACTGCGGCGATGGCTGTTTTTAACGTGGCTTAGCGGCGACTTTATTGTTGAAATGCATGTGCATAACCTTGACGTAATGAACTGGGCTTTTGGTGGACCTCCTGTCCAATGCGTTGGTATGGGTGGTAGAGAAGTGAGAATAGCACCGGAATACGGCAATGTTTTTGATCATTTTTCTGTAGAGTATGAGTATGCGAACGGTGTGCGGGTAGAATATATGGGTTCGCAGATTGATGGTATGAGCGACCGTAACGACCAGAGGTTTATCGGTACGAAAGGACGGGCATATACGGACTTCGGGAGAGTTGTGATTGAAGGCCAGAACAAAACCGAATATGCCTGGGACCAGGTGGATCCGTGTTTAACGCAACATGCGGACCAGATTGCTGCGATTCGTCAGGGTAAGCGGTTGAATGAAGGCAGGCGCGTTGCTGAAAGTTCGCTGACTTCGATTATGGGCAGGATGAGCGCTTATACCGGCAGGGCGATGAAGTTTGACTGGGCAATGAATGCCTCGAAACTTGACCTGAATCCACCGGCTTATGAGTTCGGAGATTTGGAAATGAGGCCGGTTGCTGTTCCGGGCAAGACGAGGCTTATCTAAATGCTTTGTTATTGCAATTTCGGCCTTGTTGGTAAGATAGGGCGTATGTGAATGGATATTGGGAGAAAAGCGCAGGTTAGCCCATTATCTCGCCAGTGCTTTACTGCCATTAGCAGGTATCCGTGCTATGATTGAACGCCGGAAGAACTGATACGTTCAAGGTGGTATGACTGCTCCTATTTTTGGAACGCAAGCCGGGTATTCTGGATTCAGGTCGCAATCGATTAGCCAGTTAGCTGCCATAATTGCAAAATCAGAGAAATCTACCTTGCAATCATTATTCAGGTCACCTTTAAGAACATATTGACAATTCTTCTTGATGGCCAGACTATGATTATATCCAGCGGCTATCGCCACAAAGTCATTTCCAGTAGGAGGAGTGTACTCACTTTGAAATTTCATGCCCCATCTGACAATGGAGCCGTCTGATTTTAGGGCCAGACTATGTAATCCACCCGCAGCTATGGCCACAAAGTCGTTGCTGTCAGGAGGCGTGGCTCGACCATTACGGTTGTCCCCCCAGCCGACGATAGAGCCATCTGACTTTAGAGCAAGACTGTGATACGATCCTGCGTCTATCGCCACAAAGTCGTTACCGTTGGGAGGTGAAGCCTGACCAAGATGATTCCAACCCCATCCAACGATGGAGCCATCGGATTTCAGAGCAAGACTATGACCAGCGCCAGCGGATATTGTCACAAAATCGCTGCCGTCAGGAGGTGTAGCCTGGCCGTCGGCGTTTTGGCCCCAGCCGAAGATAGAGCCGTCGGATTTTAACGCCAGAATGTGATCCCCGCCCGCAGCTATTGCTATAAAATCATTGCCATCAGGATATCCATATATTGGTGCGCCCCACTTGACTATAGAACCATCGGACTTCAGAGCAAGACTATGACCTTCGAATCGTATCTTTGGAATCTGACGGCCACCGGCAGCTATAGCCACGAAGTCATTGCCATCAGGAGGCTTACTATACAGGCTGGTGCCCCAGCCGACGATAGAGCCATCAGATGTCAGAGCTAGACTGTGACCATCTCCAGCAGCTATCGCCACAAAGTCGTTGCCGTCTGGAGGAGTTGCCTGACCATAACTATTATCTCCCCAAGCAACGATAGAGCCTGCGAAGGCCGACTGCGGCATACAAAGACATAATGCAACCGCAAGCACTTCTATTAATACCGCGGTTAAAGGTGTATATCTCATCTTACACTACCCATTCCAGAAAATCGCCAATTCCTGTATTCGCCAAGCTTATTGATATCTCTCGTTCTTCTAATCTACCAAATCTACATCGAAATGTCAAACGATTTTGCTGATTTCGATAAGGTGCATTTGTCGTCCTGTGCCCTGGTGGGGTGAGTCTATGACGACGGTTTGGCCGTCGGGGCTGAAGCGCGGGTGGGTATCGCAGCGCCATTCGCCTGTGTATTTTGGCGGCAGGTAGAAACTTCCGATGGGGATTCTTTGGCCGGATGCAACGTTGTAGAGATAGACGTTTTGTTTTCGCTGTTTGTCGGGGTAGGTGTCGTTTAGAATCCACTTGTTGCCGGGCAGGTATGTGCAATGGCCGTTTTGTGGCATAATGTCTTTGCCGATGACTTCTACCTTGTCCGTGCCGTCCTCGTAGAGATAGAAGGCGTTTTTGTGTGAGGGATGCCATGCCCAGGCGAGGATATGTCGCGGGTCGCGCCAGATAAAGTGAGAGGTTTTGCCATAGCTGTCCACGATATGGACGTCCGAGCCGTCGGACTTGGCGGTGAGCATTCGTGTGCCGAAGCTGCGCAGGCCCTTTGCGCGCCAGCGATGCAGAAATATGAATCGAGAGCCGTCGGTATTGAACAATAGATGATTGAAGTAGTGCTTGGGATCTTTTGGATCGCCGGGTATTTGGCCGAACTTGGCGATATCGGCGAGGGAGATTATTAAATTCCGTTTGCCGGTTTCGAGGTCGATGCGGAAAATGCCGGTGTCTTTGGGTGCAAGGTCATCGGTGTATGGGTCGGGCAGGCCTGCGTAGCCATAGCCGGGGCGCATATCCTGAACGCGGCGGAAATCCGGGGCGACGGCCGTTTGGCCATCGGGGCTGAGAGTGTAAATCAGATATGGTAGTGTTCGTTTTTCGCCGGTGAAGACGTTGAGTATATGGCAGACGAAACGGTCGTGCTGCCGGTCATTCCAGATGATTTTGTTTTTCGAGCCAGGAAGCCACTGGAGCATACAGCCCTGCTGCCAGCACCATGAACGGCTTTCGCCCAGTTCTGTCCAGCGGTCATTATCTTTCAAATCCACCATCCCGATTTTGATTATGTCATCTGGTTTTGGGCTGCGGTGCTCGAAATCAACTTCCATGCCGAGGGCGTAGCGGCAGGATGGGTCGAACTGTAGCTTGTCGTAGTAGCTGAACCAGTGGAACTTCGGCCCGCGGGTGATAGCACGGACCGGGGGCAATTTTGATTCAGCATCTCCGGCGGCCAGGTGAGGGAAACCTGCCAGTGCCAGAGTGCCACCGGCGGTATATTGCAGAAATTCGCGTCGATTAAGTCTTGTATCGTTCATGTTGTTTCCTTAAATTATAGCAGTACTATGGTAAAGTCATCGATATCAACATTATAATCGCCGTCAAGGTCGATTTTCAAGCCTGAGTGGTTTGTGATTGCGGCATTAGAGGACGTCAGGCTAACTGCTGTTAGTATAATGCATATAAATAGTAGTTGGCATTTTAATTTGAAAAGCCCTCCAGCAAAATCAACATATAGTTTAGATACTGCCAAAAAAACAGTGTGAAATCAAGTCAAAGGGCAATTGATTTGCTATTTTTCAGATATGATACGGCGTATTTGCTTTTCCGGGCTTATTTGCTTTGGGCTTTGCCTCTAAAGGTCGTCTTGTTTTAATGCCGATGATATTAGGGCGGTTTGTGAAACATCCTTAATTCGCAGAAAATCGCGATTATCAAATGGTTAACAACGTTCAAGGCCTGTGCCATGGGGTACGAGCGTTGAGCAGAGAGATAGACCCTTAATGCAAAGACAAACTGTTAGGAAATTCAAGATTCGAGATTCGAAATTTGAGCCGATAATGCCGGCTTGCAAACAAGACCTACCGTTGGCGGATATCGAGACTTTTGCTTTGGCCAAAAACGTCAGAAGCTTTCTTAATTATCTGACTGTTGAAGCAGGCCTGGCCAAGAATACGGTTTTAGGTTACGGCCGTGACCTGAGGAGCTTTCTGAAATACTGCAAGTCCAATAATGTCATCGAAATAAGAAGCATAGGGCCAGTCTTTATCCAGAATTACCTGAGAAAACTCAGCCAGGAGCAGAAAAGTGAAAGCTCTATTAAGCGTTCTCTGGTTTCTATAAGAATGTTACTGCGGTTCGGCAAGCTAACCGGTCTTGTCGAAGATGACCTGACATCAATCCTTGAAAGCCCGAAGGTATGGCAAAGGCTGCCGAGTATTTGCAGCAAACGGCAGGTTATCGAACTTTTGAATACTCCCTGCCCGGAAGAGCCTTTTTACTTTCGAGATAAGGCCATGCTTGAACTGCTTTATGCTACCGGCTTACGCGCAAGCGAGATAGCGGGGCTGAAAACGTCAGACTTTAACTTTAATATAGGGTACCTTCGCTGTCTTGGCAAAGGCAATAGAGAACGTGTGGTTCCAATCGGTAAAGTAGCTATTGCTGCAACAAATGAATATCTGGCTAAGCTTCGTCCGAGTCTGGTCAAGCCTTTCAGTGGTGATTGTCTGCTGCTGTCTCGAACAGGCAGACCAATGAGCCGTATTGAGATTTGGAGGCTGGTTAAAAAATATGCTGTTCGTGCAGGTATGCCTCGAAAAGTAACAGTACATACTTTACGACATTGCTTCGCAACGCATATGTTGGCAGGTGGCGCCGATTTGCGAAGCATACAGGAGATGCTCGGACATGTTGACATAGCTACTACTCAGATTTATACACACGTTGACCATGAAAGATTAAGAAAAATTCACAGAAAATTTCATCCGAGACCGTAATTTATTATTGAATTATGAATTATCATTTGACTCGGATACAGTGTGCAGGTTATTATATGATAGTTAAGTTGATGGGTAGTCGATTCCTCAAGGTCATCCGAATGAGTGCGAAGAAGTTATATCTGATAATATTGATATTGGTGATAGGATGCCAGCAGGCCGGCATTGGTAAGGATGCGCCGGTTGCAGCCGCTAATGGTACCCCTGCAACAAAAGAACTGGACCCTCAGTGGAAAGTGAACAAGGATGCCCTGGACAAAGGATCCATAGATGCTGCGACTGTAATGCTGTTCCACAGTGACCCCACAGCCAGGAAGATTCTTCTTGATTCACTGAAGGATGCAAAAAACAGTCCTGCGCGTATTGCTGTGTGCAAGGCATTTATTAAGGCCAGGCTATCAAAGGAAGAAATCAAGAACACGGATGATTTTATCCAGCCGCTGCTTGGCGTTTTTTCCACCGAGAATGCTGAAGAGTCCCAGTTGGCCGCAGAGGCAATGCTTATTTTTGGGTATGACAAAATTGGTCAATCCCTCGAAGATATAACAACAGATGACTCGAAGCCAGTCAAAATGAGAATAAATGCCATCAATGCCCTGAAACGTCGACCTGATATGGGGGCGACTATCAGCCTTATAAGGTTAGTTGATGACTCAGATAAACAGGTCTCTGCCGAGGCGGAAAAAGCCCTGCGTTCTCTGGGTATTCCAGTTGGCGAAAACTACTGGATACGCGAGCAAAATATCAGAGAGCTGCAGGCTAAAGGTAGGGATGAATTCCTGCGAGACTGGCTTATTCGGCAAGAAACTCAGATGGGCAATTTAAGATTAGATGTGAAAGCATGGCAGGATAAATATTTATCGGCTTTGGACAGGATATACGACGGCATCAGTGATGATGCGGCCAGAGGTAATTTCTTAAAGGAGCATTTGGGTAATTCGGTAGCAAGAATCAAATTGTGGGCACTGGATAAGGTTTATAAATGGCAATTCGCTTCCGGGAAGCTGAAATTGCCGGCGGTGCTGGAACCGATTTTGTTAAGTTTGATTTCAGATCCGGATAAGGATGTTCGGCTCAAGACTGCCGGTTTGTTAGTTTTGAGAAGAATGGATTCCGTCCAACCGTTATTGGCTCAGCTTGAATCCGAGCCTGATGACCAGGTCAAACTAGAATTATTGGATGCGCTGGGGGAAGCATGTTCCAGATCTCTTTCGGTTACGCCTGTCAAGATTTCACCGGAAATAAGAAAACAGGCAATGGAATTGGCGGCGAAATACCTTTCTGAAGAGGATGCTGGAAAAGCACGAAAGGGCGCGGAAGTTTTACAAAAGCTGCTTAAAACGAACGGATTAAAACAGGATGAGCTCGAAGGATATCTTGATTCGCTTGTCAAAAGGTATAACCAACAAAAGGAGCCTGACGGTGCGTTGCGTGGAGAGCTGCTCAGCGCAATGGCGGGCTTATGCACACAAGGCAGTGCCGCCAAGTCCATAGCCGCAACACTTTTTGAGCCTTTATTTGTCGAAGCTCTTAAAGATGATACAGATTTTGTCCGTGAAACGGCAGTGGATGGCCTTATATATATCGACAAAGCGGGTGCTCTTAAAAGATTGAGGGCAGCAAAGTTTTTCGATGATCCCAGCGAGATACTAAGGAAAAAACTGATAGGCGTTGCCGGAGAAATCGGCGGCAAAGAAGATTTAACGTGGCTTGTGGAAAAAATAGGTTCCAACTCCGAAAGTGGGCCAGCCTGGCAGGCGATGCTTAAGATATTCGACGGATCAGATTCTGCTACCCTCAAAGAGTGGATGGAAAAATTAACATCGCCTGAAAGTAAAACCAAATTGTCCGATGATCAGAAAATTGCTTTTCTTAAGAAAGCAGAGGCGAAGGCCTCGGGCGAAACAGAAATGCTCGCCACTATTAGAAAGAAACTGGCTGAGCTTTATTATAAAACAGGCCAGTTTGAGCGAGCTGGTGAGTATTTAAACATGCTTTATAAAGCAGTACCAACAGCCAGCGAAAAAGATGAAATCCTGCCGCAATTATTGGAAGCCTATTTGAGAGGTTCAAAAGAAGATCTTGCAGCCAAATTGGTTGAAGAATGCTTAGTGAAAGAAGATTTGAGTCCCAATAATGCTGTTCTGGATACAATTAGCAATTATTTAAGCAAGCCATCCGGAGCCGATCCCAACGTAGTTATAAAGGCACTGAGCGGCGTTAAGCTTTCCGAGGCCAGGCCAAATTGGGAAAAGTGGCTGAAAGGCTGGACAGACCGCCTTAGTAAAAAGGAAGAGGCGGAAAAGCCCAAAGAAACAGCTAAAGCCAAATAAGACATAATAGCAATTTAGTTTTTATTCCGAATTCAGTCAATTTCAGGGGGGGCATTAAGAGCACTTGTTCCCCGACTTCCTAACCGCTGATAATATGTACATAGGTGTCGTTGAACGACCCGGTTTGTACCTGACGCTGTTTTTAGATCCTGCGGGGTTGCAACATAGCATACTTTTTCCCCTGGCGATTGGCTACCAACTGAATGGGCACAATTACAACGTTCTTCATCTGCTCAATAAGAACCTCGCCTTTGCCACAAATCGGCGCTTCTGCCGTAGATCATGATACCAGTGCTTGAGGCTCATATTGTATATGCGGCAATCATGCATTCCAATTTAGTAAGCTTTATCTATGGTAAACATTTTGAGTTTGCGGTGGTGCTGCGAGGGGATTTCGATGTGAATATTTAGAAAAAATGAAATATTTTTAATATTTATCGTTATTTTTTATTTTTTATGTTTGCAGTTTTGCGACCATTTCGATAGATTACGATGTTTACGTTAACATACTAATTGTATAGGAATGGATTCCTGCGCTATCAGTATATATAAATACGACAGGAACAAAGGGATATTGTTTGTATTTTTCGGCTTTGAGCCGGGCAAATAGAGTAGTTTCTTATTTGATTCGCTGTGTGAAAAACCGGTGATTCGGATATTGCTGCTGTAGCTCAGTGGTAGAGCGCGTCCTTGGTAAGGACGAGGTCATGGGTTCAAGCCCCATCAGCAGCTAAATGCAAGCTGGTCAAGCTGGGGTGGCAGAAAACCCGGCTGTGAATTGATTATAATAAGGTGTGAAAGACAGTTATTAGGAAACCAGATAGGGATAATTAAAGATTAGTCCTGTACATTGGAGGTTTATATTAAGATGGCTAAGCAAGTATTTGAACGAACGAAACCACATATCAATATTGGAACAATCGGCCATATTGACCACGGCAAGACGACTTTGACTGCTGCAATCACAATGCGGCTGGCACATAAGTCTGGTAGCGGCACTGTCAAGAAGTTTGAAGACATCGACAATGCACCGGAAGAAAGAGAGCGCGGCGTTACAATAAATACTGCGCACGTGGAGTATGAGACGGTAGGTCGCCATTATGCTCACGTTGACTGTCCTGGACATGCCGACTATATCAAGAACATGATTACCGGCGCGGCCCAAATGGACGGTGCTATTTTGGTTGTTGCGGCCAGTGACGGCCCGATGCCCCAGACTCGCGAGCATATTCTGCTTGCCCGTCAGGTTAATGTGCCCAAGATAGTAGTGTTCCTCAATAAAGTGGATCAGGTTGATGACCCTGAGCTGATAGAATTGGTCGAGCTGGAAATAAGGGACCTGCTGAACAAGTATGAATACCCCGGCGACGATATTCCTATTGTTATGGGCTCGGCTTTAGCTGCTATGGAAAAGGAAGGCAAGGATGACGAGGCCTGCAAGTGCATCGATGAGCTGATGGCTGCGGTTGACGATTATTTCCCGCTTCCTGAGCGTGATGTCGACAAGCCTTTTCTTATGCCTGTCGAAGACGTTTTCAGCATTAAAGGTCGCGGTACGGTCGGCACAGGCAGAATTGAGCGTGGTAAAGTCCATACTGGCGATGAGGTTGAAGTCGTCGGATTGGCAAAGGAAGTTCGCAAGACAGTCGTTACGGGCGTTGAAATGTTTAACAAGACCCTCAACGACGGTCAGGCGGGTGATAACGTAGGCCTGCTTTTACGGGGTGTTGAAAAGAAAGATTTGGAACGTGGACAGGTTGTAGCGGCACCCAAGAGTATTACTCCGCATACCAAGTTTCAAGCTGAAGTTTATGTTTTATCTAAAGAAGAGGGTGGTCGTCATACGCCGTTCTTCGCGAAATACAAACCACAATTTTATTTCAGAACAACCGATGTTACTGGCGAGGTCCTTGGGTTGATGAGCAGAGAAGGCAAAAGTGCAGAGATGTGTATGCCGGGAGACAATATAGCTATGGAGGTGGAGATTATTTCGCCAATTGCTATGGAGGACGGCCTTCGTTTTGCTATTCGTGAAGGAGGCCGGACAGTCGGTGCCGGTGTCGTAGTTAAAATTCTTGAATAGAATATCTCTGAGTAACTTCTCTGGGAACTGTTGGCGCCGATAACCAGGGCGTTTATACCGGTAAAGTGTATCCGGGCGGGCATCTGTGGGACACAACATGATGTTTCTTACGTAAGTAGGCCTGTCTGGTGGGAATAAACCTTATGGCTAAAAAAAAGAGTAAAAGAGAAAATGTCTGGCTTGAATGCAGTCAGTGTAAAGAAAGAAACTATCGTACTAACGTTAGTGTCGCTGAGGGTACGCCGAAATTGAGTTTGAAGAAATACTGCAAGAAGGAACGAAAGCATACTGCCCATAAGATACGGCGCAAGTAATTGGTTATTGAAAAATGTGATTTCGGTGTTTCAGAAGGATTTCAAATAATAGAAGAGAGTTACTCAATAATCAATAATCAATTAAATAGGCCAGTAGCTCAATTGGCAGAGCGTCGGTCTCCAAAACCGAAGGTTGGGGGTTCGATTCCCTCCTGGCCTGTTTTGAAACGGCAGGTTTTTGGTGAGATACGACAGAAGTACACTTTCTGAAACCTGTTTGATATGAGGTCGAATATGATATTTACTATTTATAAGCGTGGCCAAGGCAAACACACAAGGCTTTGCAGTGCATTTGCCGCCGCAATAACTACCGGATTAGGCTGTTTGCAGCTTTATAAAAGGTTGCAGGCGACGGATCTTGGATTGTGGGTTGAAACTATGGTTCCGGCCGGCTTATTTGTTGTTTTGGCCCTTTTTATTTCATGGTTGATGAATAAACCTTCAATTGCAGATTTTATGATTGCCGCTGAGGGCGAAATGAAGAAGGTTAGCTGGTCAAGTAAACAGGAAATAGCAGTTTCGACGATTATCGTTATCATAGTTGTTTTTATTATGGCGGTTCTTCTCGGAGCGACGGATATTACATTCCGAACGTTCTTTACTTGGCTCTTGGTCTAATAATTGTACCTCCAAGGGGATATAAGACAGGGTATTAATATGCAGTGGTATGTTTTACGAGTTGCGGCAAATAAAGAAGTGCAGGTCAAAGACGCTCTTTCGCAGAAGGTCGAGAGAGAGGGCTTGGCCGACATTATAGGCAGGATAGAGGTTCCTGTAGAGCGGATAAAGCGTATCCGCGGCAACAAGCAGACGGTCCATAAGCGAAAACTGTATCCTGGCTATGTTTTTATGGAGATGGAATCGACCGAGGATGGGCGTGTTCCTGAAAAAGCCTGGTTCATGATTAAAGGAACGTCCGGCGTTGGAGATTTTATTGGCTCGGAAGGTGTTCCAAGCCCGATGCGCGATACGGATGTAGCGAAGATGCTTTTAGAGGCGGAAAAGCCCGAGGAATCACCGAGCATCAAAGTTGAATTTGTAAAAGGTGATATGATTAAGATTCGAGAAGGAGCTTTTGAAAACTTCGAAGGCGTAGTAGAGTCGATTGATTCAGAGCGTGGTATTATAAAGGTAATTGTTACGATATTCGGTCGAAGCACCCCGCTGGATATTGAGTATTGGCAGATAGAAAAACTGTAATTAAGAGACTTCCGGTACGGAACTTATAGAGTACATACAAACAATTAAAGGTGAAGAATGGCCAAAGAGGTAATAAAAAAGATTAAATTACAGGCTCCGGGCGGCAAGGCGACACCCGCGCCGCCGATAGGACCTGCTTTGGGGCAAAATGGCGTTAACATAGGTCAGTTTGTTTCGCAGTTCAATGAGCGAACCAAAGATCTTAACGGGACAACAGTACCGGTAGTGATAACAGTTTTTAAGGACAAAAGTTTTACTTTTGAGGTCAAAAGTCCGCCGGCGGCGGTTCTGCTGAAACAGGCGGCCGAAATCGCGAAAGGCAGCGGTGTCCCTAATAAAGAGAAGGTCGGAACAGTAAGTGCCGAGCAGGTTCGGAAAATCGCTGAGACTAAGTTCAAGGATTTGAACGCATACGATCTGGATCAGGCAGAGAAAATTATCAGAGGTACGGCCCGGAGTATGGGCGTCGATGTAATTGATTAGTGATAATCGGTATATAAAACGAGATGAACAATGCAAGTTAAAACAAAAAGATACAAAAAAGAATTTGAACAGTTAAGCAAAGGAAATCTTAGCCTGGCTGAAGCGATCGAAAAAATCAAGTCGTTCAAGTCGGTGAAATTCGATCAAAGCATCGAATGCGTGATGCATTTAGGCATCGATCCTAAACAGGCCGACCAGCTGGTTAGAGGCTCAATATCTTTACCTCACGGGATTGGCAAACAGAAGAAAGTGATCGCTTTCTGCGAGGACTCTGATGCTGAGGCTGCCAGGAGTGCCGGTGCTATTGAGGCAGGCTGTGATGAGCTGGTAAAGAAAGTTTCTGACGGCTGGATGGATTTCGATGTGGCTATCGCGTCCCCGAAGGTCATGAGCAGGGTAGGTAAGCTTGGACGGGTTCTTGGGCCGCAGGGAAAGATGCCTTCACCCAAAAACGGTACGGTAACCGGCGATGTTGCTAAAGCAGTGGCTGAATTTGCTGCAGGCAAAGTTGAGTATAGAAACGATGCCGGCGGTAATGTTCATGTAGTGGTCGGCAAGCAAAGCTTTGAGAAGGAAAAACTGATAGATAATATCGATGCGTTTATCTCGCATATAAAGAAGATAAAACCGACCGCATCAAAAGGGACGTATATCAAAAAAGTCAGTATATCTGCGACAATGAGCCCCGGTATAACAATTGATTATTAACAACATAATACTCAATACGAGATACGAAAAATGAGCAAGTACGTAAAAGAGTTACTAAAGTCGGAAATGGAAAAGAAAATCGTTGGCGGGGACGTCAAAGATTTTCTGGTTGTCAGCACAAAAGGCATTAAAGGTGTTGACAATAATCTAATGCGAGGTGACCTTAAAGAAAAAGACATCCGCTTATCGGTAGTCAGGAACCTGCTGTTCAAACAAGCATTGTGCAGCCAGCAGATGGACCCGGCAACGGGGTTGTTTAGCGGTCCCTGTGCCATCGTTTATGGCGGTGACAGTATTGTTGATGTTGCAAAAGCCATGACCGAATGGGTCAGGAAGATTCCCATTATAGAGATTAAAGGGGCATTTCTCGACGGCTCGGCTTTGGACGCTCAAGAGGCATCGGGACTTTCGAAGATGCCGACACGAGCAGAGATGCTAAGCAGGATTTCGGGTTTGATACAGTCCCCAGCCGGCAAGTTAGTATCGACTATTGGTGCTCCTGCGGGAATTATCGCAGGTTGTATCGAGACTATCGTCGAGAAGGACGAAAAAGAAAAACAAGCAGCGTAAAACAAATAAGAAATTGAGAACAGCCTGCGTGGCTGTCCCCGTTTTAGTAATGGGGTTAAACGAGACGACGGAGTTTCGGCTACCACGAGGCAAAAAAAACAGGAGTTATTAAAAATGGCAGAAGAAGCTAAGAAAACAAAAGAAGCCAAGGATACTCAAGAGGCCAAGGCAGAAAAGAAAGTCAAGGTAAGTGCTAAGGTCAAGAAGCTTGGAGACGAGATAGTAGGTCTTACATTAATGCAAGCCAAAGAGTTGGGTGATTATCTCAAGGATGAATATGGTATCGAGCCGGCTGCAGGCGGAGCCGTTATGATGGCAGGTCCAGCGGCACAGGGTGCGGCTGAGGAGAAGGAAGAGAAAACAAGCTTTGATGTAATCCTCAAAGAATACGGCGAGAAAAAGATCCAGGTTATCAAGGAGGTTAGGTCTTTAACGGGATTGGGATTGAAAGAGGCCAAAGATCTTGTTGACAATGTTCCCAAGCCGGTGAAAGAGGGCCTCAGTAAAGATGAAGCCGAAGCTATACAAAAGCAGCTTGAAGCTGTAGGAGCCGTAGTTGAGTTGGCTTAGTCTGAAGGGTAGCCTGGCTTGCCCTTTTGTGAAAAAAGCAGGGATGGCACAGATGGTTGTAGTTAGAAGACGATTTGGGCATTTAATGCTGGAGAAAAGGTAATGCGTGAAATTGGTACTGAACAAAGTGTTCGTAATTTTGGAAAAGTACAAGATGCCGTTGAGATTCCGGACCTGGTAGCAGTACAAAGAAAAAGTTATGATCGTTTTTTGCAAAAAGACGTTGCCCCAACGAAAAGAAAGTGCAGTGGACTCGAAGCTATTTTCCGCGAGACATTTCCTATCGAAAGCTACGACAAGAAGAAGGTTCTGGAATATCTCTACTATGAACTGGAAAGGCCGCATTACACCCCTATTCAGTGCCGACAGTTACGTCTTACATACGGCTATCCGTTGAAAATATGGTGCAGACTGCGGACCAAGGAAGGTGAGGATTTGGCCGAGCAGGCGATGTATCTCGGCGAAATGCCGGTTATGATAGGTGGTGGGGAGTTCATTATCAACGGCGCTGTTCGAGTTATCGTAAGCCAACTGCACCGAAGTCCGGGTGTTGATTTTCTTATCGAGAGCAAAGAAGGCGACAGGGTTCTGCATGGCGGCAGAGTTATCCCCGAGCGGGGCAGCTGGATAGAGATAGCAGTGACGAATAAAGACATTTTGGTTGTCAGAATCGATCAGTCCAGCAAGATACCTGCAACGATTTTACTTCGGGCGATGGCCCCAGCTTACGGTACTACAGAGGAGATTTTGCGGTTGTTTTATCCGACGAAAAAGGTTCCTCTCAACAAATTAACTCCCTCTATGTGGACTGTGAAGCCGCTTGTTGATGAGGAATCCGGCGAAATCATAGTAAAAGCCGGTGCACAAATAAGCGATAAAGTATCTATCGTACAAGGTGCGTACGCAACGCCCAAAGCTAAAAGCACTAAAAAGAAAACAAAAGCTGCCCCTGCGAAAAAATCATCTAAACAGATCGAGGTTATCGACGAAGTCCGGGATGTTCTCATATTGAACACATTATCTCAGGATGATATCGAGAGCCACGAGCAGGCATTGCTCAAGTTTTATATGAGATTGCGACCCGGCAATCCACCCAATAAGGAAAAAGCAAAAGCTTTCTTTACAGAGAAATTTTTTGATTCCAACCGTTATCGTCTCGGCAAGGTTGGCAGGTTCAGATTGAATCGTAAGTTCCATCAGTCCATAGGTGAGGACGAGATGACGCTTCGGCCCGAAGATTTCCTCAACACGATGAAATACATAATGGCTTTACGTAATAACGAAGGCGAGGTTGATGATATCGACCATCTGGGCAACCGGAGATTGCGAACAATCGATGAGCTGGCGGCGGATGAAATCAGAAAAGGGCTGCTTAAGCTGCGCAGGACGGTTCAGGAACGGATGAGCATGAGAAGAGATTCCGAAGAACCGATGCGCATTGCAGATTTGGTTAATTCCAAGAGTGTTTCGAGCAGTATCAACTATTTCTTTGGTCGTGGTGAATTGAGTCAGGTCGTTGACCAGACCAATGCTTTGAGCCAGTTGACTCACGAAAGACGTTTGTCTGCTCTTGGTCCTGGCGGTTTGAACAGAAGGCGGGCCGGGTTTGAAGTACGTGATGTGCATATTAGTCATTACGGCAGAATTTGCCCAATTGAAACTCCCGAAGGCACAAATATCGGATTGATTGCTTCGCTGGCAATATTTTCCGCAATTGATGAGTATGGATTTTTGCTTACCCCATATACCAAAGTCAAAAGAGGTAAAGTTACCAAAGAAGTCGAATATTTGCGGGCTGATGAGGAAATGCAGTTAATATTCGCACCTCCCAGCGAGGTTGATGCAAAAAGCGGTAGAATTACCAAAGGTTTCGTACTTGCAAGAAAAGGCGGTGAACTTGCCCAGGTTTCCGATAACGAAGTTGACTACGTTGATATTTCACCAAAACAAATTGTTGGTGTTTCAGCTTCACTTATTCCGTTCCTGGAGCACGATGATGCAAACCGGGCATTGATGGGCTCGAATATGCAACGGCAAGCGGTTCCGCTGCTGAAGACGGAGTCGCCTTTGGTTGGCACAGGTATGGAAAAAGTCGTTGGCCAAAACTCAAGTATGGTCGCCCGCGCTCAAAAAAGCGGGATTGTTACCGCGGTGGACGCCGAGAAGATAGTTATTGACCATACTGATGAGTATCATCTTGCCAAATTTGTTGGATTGAACGAGAGAACCTGTCTTAATCAAAAACCCATGGTAGAGCTTGGTGAGAAGGTAAAGACCGGTCAAGTCATAGCGGACGGTGGCGGCACCTCCAAAGGTATATTAGCCCTTGGGAAGAATATCCTTGTGGGTTTTGTCTCTTTTGACGGTTTTAACTTTGAAGATGCGATTATCGTTAGTGAGAGGCTGTGTAAAGGCGACAGCTTTACGAGTATTCATATCGATGAATTTACGGCAGAAGTTCGCGAGACACGCCTTGGCAAAGAGGAATTTACCCGTGACATTCCCAATGTCAGTGAAAGGGCCCTGCGGAATCTTGATGAATATGGAGTGGTGAGCGAAGGAACAAGAGTCTGCCCGGGCGATATTTTGGTGGGCAAGGTTGTTCCCAAGAGCAAGACGGAGCTAACACCTGAAGAAAAACTTTTGCATGCTATATTCGGCAGAGCCGGTGAAGACGTCAAAAATGATTCACTTGAGCTTCCCAGCGGATACGAAGGTGTCGTAATAAAGACGGAACGATTTACCAGGCGCGGCGCGGGTACAGAAGAACAAAAGAAGGCCCAGGCTATCCAGATAAAAGAATATCAAAAACAGATGAAGTCCAAAGAATGTATGATATTCAGGCAGATGGTCGAATCTATTCATGAGAAGTACGAGGTCAACGTTATTGATCCATCGACACGTCAGAAAGTCGGCGCCAGTGCTGACGATGATGTTGTTTATGAGCAGGTGGAAAACTTTAATATCAAGTGGGTCAAACCAGCCTCGCTACGTGATGACGTACAAAAAATTGTTGATAGATTCTGGGCTAAGATTATAGAAGCTCAGGAAGAAAAGAAGCAACGTATTGAGAGTTTGAAACACGGCGATGAACTGCCAAGCGGTGTTTTGCAAATGGTGAAAATTTACGTTGCGATTAAACGGTCTCTTTCAATAGGCGACAAAATGGCCGGCCGCCACGGCAACAAGGGAGTTATTGCCAAGATTATGCCCGAGGAGGATATGCCTTTTCTCGAGGATGGCACCCCTCTTGACATATTGCTGAATCCTCTCGGTGTTCCGAGTCGAATGAATGTCGGCCAGATTCTCGAAACGCACCTCGGCTGGGTAGCAAGGGTGCTGGGCTTTAAAGCGTTGACGCCGGTATTTGATGGGGCTTCAGAAGATGACATCCAGCGATTAACTGCTGAAGCGAACGAGCTTATGACCAATCGAAAAGCTCAGCTCTGGGAGAACAGGGAAGCACCGCCTGCGGATGAGTTTTTCATAAACATACCGCCAATCCTCAAGACACAATTGTATGACGGCAGGACAGGTGAGCCTTTCGACCAGTTTGCAACAATTGGATACATCTATATGATGAAACTGCATCATCTTGTCGATGACAAGATTCACGCAAGGGCAACCGGGCCTTATAGTTTGATTACCCAGCAGCCGTTAGGCGGCAAGGCCAGAACGGGTGGACAGAGATTCGGCGAAATGGAAGTCTGGGCTCTGGAAGGGTACGGCGCCGCTTATGCACTTCAGGAAATGCTCACAGTGAAAAGCGATGATGTTGAGGGACGTACAAAAATCTATGAATCAATGGTCAAAGGGAAAAACAGTCTTGAAGCCGGAACACCTTTGTCTTTTGACGTATTGTGCAATGAGCTAAGAGGATTAGGATTGAATATTCAGCTTGAAAAGAAACGGCTTGGGGGCATCTCACTTTAAGTAATTAGTGGGTTATCGATTGTCAAGTGTCAATGGTAAGGGGCATTAAATGTTAGGAAGTATTTACGATCGAATTAATGACTACGGTTCGGTCAAGATTTCGTTGGCCAGTCCCAATGATATTCGCAGTTGGTCTTTTGGTGAAGTACGAAAACCTGAGACTATCAACTATCGTACATATCGTCCGGAGAAGGACGGATTATTCTGCGAGCGAATCTTTGGACCGGAACGTGACTGGGAGTGTGCCTGTGGAAAGTACAAAGGTACAAAGTTCAAGGGCATAATTTGCGATCGATGTGGAGTTAAAGTTACTCATAGCCGTGTCCGAAGAAAGCGAATGGGGCATATCAATCTTGCGGCACCGGTTGTGCATATATGGTTTTTCAAAGCTATACCAAATCGGCTCGGAAACCTTTTGGCAATGAAATCCGCCGACCTGGAGAAAATTATCTATTTCCAGGAGTATGTCGTAACAAATGCGGGACAAAGCCCCTTGACAGTCGGTCAGCTGCTCAGCGAGGAAGAATATAGAGAAGCAGAAAAGAAATACGGAAAGTCTTTTAAGGCCGGTATGGGTGCCGAAGCCATCAAAGCTCTGTTGGAAAACCTCAACCTTGAAGAATTAGGCGATCAGCTCAGAGAGGCCATAGGCAAGACAAACAGCAAGCAAAAGATAAAAGACCTCACAAAACGACTTACAATTATCAACCAGGTCAAGAACAGCAGCAATAAGGCTCATTGGATGGTGCTTGAAGTGGCCCCAGTCATTCCTCCGGATTTAAGGCCGCTGGTTCTGCTCGAAAGAGATAATTTTGCTACCAGTGATTTAAACGACCTTTACAGGAGAATTATTAATCGCAACAACCGTTTAAAGAAGCTGATGGATTTGAACGCTCCTGAGGTTATTATCCGCAATGAGAAACGGATGCTTCAGCAGGCGGTGGATTCACTGCTTGATAACGGTCGCTGCAGACGCTCTGTTCTGGGTAGTAATAATCGCCCACTAAAGTCTCTGACCGATATGATTAAGGGCAAACAGGGACGATTCCGTGAGAACCTGCTTGGTAAGCGTGTGGATTATTCGGCCCGTTCGGTAATTGTCGTTGGCCCTAATTTGAAACTTTATCAATGCGGATTACCGAAGAAGATAGCTCTCGAGCTGTATCAGCCTTTTATTATTCGCAAGCTGAAACAGCGTGGCCTGGCAGATACGATTAAGAGTGCCAAGAGAATGATTGAGCGGCGTGATGATCAGGTCTGGGACATACTCGAAGAGGTTATTCATCAGCATCCGGTGTTGCTTAACCGTGCACCTACACTCCATAGAATGGGTGTTCAGGCCTTTGAGCCGGTACTGGTGGAAGGTAATGCGATTATGCTGCATCCGCTGGCCTGCAGGGGGTTCAATGCTGACTTCGACGGCGACCAGATGGCGGTGCATTTGCCGTTAAGTGTCGAAGCACAGGCTGAGACGCATATTTTAATGATGACCACCTCCAATATATTTTCACCTGCCAATGGTTCGCCGATGGTCGGGCCGTCACAGGATATGGTGATGGGAAATTATTATTTGACGTATGCAGAACATCGTGATGTTTCCGGGGAAAAAGAGTTTAGGCTGTTCCGGGATACTTTCGAGGCTATTATGGCCCTGGAAGTAGGTAAAATTGGATTACACAATAGAATTAAAGTCCGGCTAAATGACGCCAATGTAGTTGGAGAATCCGAATCGGAGAATTCTGATATTCTTGAAACAACTGCCGGAAGATGCATATTCAACGATATGCTTCCAGCGGGAATGCCGTTTTACAATATTACGATGTCTCAAAAGATATTGAGCCGTGTGATTAGTGACTGTTTTAAATTCACGGGCTCTGCCGAGACAGTGGACCTGCTCGATAAAATAAAAGATTTGGGTTTCAAATATGCTACTCTTGCCGGATTAAGCTTTGGTATTACGGACATCAAAATACCGAAGAAGAAGGCACAGATTATCGAACAAACCGAAAAGAAAGTAGCCAAAATACGTAAGAACTACGATAACGGCGTTTTGACTGAGGGAGAAAGGTATAATCAGGTTGTCGATGCCTGGACCAACGCTAGAGTCGCTGTAACGAACGAAATGATGAAAGGGCTTAAAAATGATACTACTGAGGACGGTAAGCCATACCTCAATCCAATCTTTCTCATGAGTGATTCGGGCGCACGAGGAAGTGTAGATCAGATTCAGCAGTTAGCGGGAATGAGAGCGCTAATGGCAAAGCCCAGCGGTGAGATTATCGAAACGCCGATTAAGGCAAATTTCAGAGAGGGAATGACAGTCCTTGAGTACTTCAGTTCAACACATGGGGCACGTAAGGGACTTGCCGATACGGCACTAAAAACAGCTAATTCAGGATATCTTACGAGGAAGCTTATCGATGTTGCCCAGAATATGATTGTGATTGAAAGAGACTGCCAGACGCTGCAGGGAATTACCAAAGGCATAGTCAGCAGGGGTGATCAGGTTGAGGTGCCTCTTTCACAGCTTATTATCGGCAGAACAGCAAGAGACAATATTCGTAACCCGATTATGAACGAAATGATTGTCAAGGAAAATGAGGTCATCAACCATGAAGCTGCGGCAAAGATTGAAGCTTTGGGGCTTGATGCCATCAGAATCAGGAGCACCCTGACCTGTGACAGCCCGTTTGGTGTTTGTGCAAAGTGTTACGGATGGGATATGAGTACGGGGAAATTGATTGAAGAAGGTTCAGCGGCTGGCATCATTGCGGCACAGTCCATCGGGGAACCGGGTACACAGTTGACACTGCGAACATTCCATACCGGTGGTGTCGCCGAAAGAGCTATTCTTGAACGCGAGCAGAAGGCCACGTACACAGGAAGTGTTCAGTATCGTGATATCAATGCTGTTTCCATCAAGCGAAGCGGTAGTAAAGTAGAGATAGTTGCGCTGAAACGTAACGGCGAAGTAGCTATTCTTGATGCAAAAGACAGGGAATTGGACCGATTCAAAGTGCCTTATGGTGCGGTTGTTTTAGTTGATGACGGCCAGAAAGTTAAAACCGGATCTGTGTTATTCCAATGGGACCCGCACCGTACACCAATATTGGCAGAGGTGCCCGGGCTTATACGGTTTGTTGATGTTATCGAAGGCGAGACGATTGGAATTGAAGAAGAGCGAAAAGGCCAGGTTGGCAGACCCATCGTAATCGAGCATAAGGGTGATAAGCATCCGCAAATCATTATCGAAGATAAGGATGGCAAGATACTCGACGTTCATTATCTGCCTGCCGGGGCCAGAATCGAGGTTGATGAAGGCCAGCGTGTTCAGGCAGGTCAGTTGCTTGCTCATCAGCCAAGAGCTTCCGGCGGTACCCAGGACATTACAGGTGGTTTGCCCAGAGTTACCGAAGTGTTTGAGGCTCGCAAACCCAAGGATCCCGCCGCAATGGCTGAGATCAGTGGTCGGGTTGAGTTGCGAAGTGATAAGCGCAAAGGCAAAATGACGATTATTATACGTTCCGAATCCGGAATGGAAAAAGAGCACCACGTCCCACGTGACAGACACCTTAATGTTCACACCGGTGATTTAGCCGAAGCAGGAGATGCTCTGACAGACGGTCCGCTTGTGCCGCATGATATTCTGCGGATAAAAGGTGAAGAGGCGTTGCAAAGGTATTTGACCATAGAGATTCAGAATGTTTATCGTTCACAAAATGTCAATATTAACGACAAACACATTGAAATTATCTGCTCTCAAATGATGCGAAAGGTTGAGATAGAATCTGTGGGTGACAGTTCATTTCTGCCGGGTGAGGTTGCTGATAAATTCGTGTTCAAAAAAGCGAATGAAACATTAACCAACAGTATCAAAATTACCAACGCTGGAGATGCGGCTGATTTAGTTGTTGGTCAGGTTGTCGATAAAAAGGAATTGGCCACAATTAATGAAAAGGTCGAATTGATTGGTGGTGCCGGGGCCACGGGAAGGAAACCAAAGCCTGCTACCGCCAAGACGTTGCTTTTGGGGATTACGAAGGCTTCACTGTGGTCTGAGAGCTTTATCGCAGCGGCCAGTTTCCAGGAAACAACTAAAGTCTTGACAGAGGCTGCTTTGGCTGGTAAAGTGGATGAGCTTCATGGATTGAAGGAAAATGTAATACTCGGTCATCTGATACCGGCCGGTACGGCATTCAAGCCGTATTTGAATATAAAGGTTAAGCACCTTGTGGAAGTTCCGCTGCCGAAGGAATTTGAAGAGCCCAGTGAAATCAAGGAAGCAAAAGAGGCCGAAGCGAAGGCCGATGCCGCCGTCAGGGAAGCACTGGGAATCAATTAGTTTCGATAATGAAAAAACGAAAGGCTATACAAGTATTATGCCAACTATAAATCAGTTAGTTAGAAATCCTCGGTCGAAAACGAAGGGTCATAAACGAGTATCTGATATCAAGGGTTCACCTCAGAAAAAAGGTGTGTGCTTGATTGTAAGGACGCAAACTCCCAAGAAACCGAACTCGGCTTTGCGGAAAATCGCTCGTGTTCGTCTGACCAACGGCAAGGAAGTTACCGCTTATATACCGGGTATTGACCATAACCTTCAGGAGCATAGTACGGTTGTGATTCGCGGAGGCCGAGTCAGGGACCTGCCGGGTGTTAGGTATCATATCGTTCGTGGTGTTCTTGACTGTGCCGGTGTGGCTAATCGAAAACAAGGCAGAAGTAAATATGGTGCAAAAAAGGCTAAATGAGCTGGTTAAATATATAAGTAATTATCAGTTAACAATATTGAGGAAAAGTAATGGCTAAAAAGTTTACTGCTTCAAGTCAACAGTTGAAACCGGATGCTAAATATAACAGCAAGCTGGTTTCCAAGTTTGTGAACTGTTTGATGCTGGACGGCAAAAAAAGCACAGCGCAGCAGGTATTTTATGATGCTATGGATATCATCGGTAAAAATGTCAAGGATGCTGAGGCTCTTGAGGTATTTGAGAAGGCGATAAACAATGTAAAGCCGTTACTCGAAGTTCGCAGCAAGCGTATCGGCGGAGCCAGTTATCAGGTTCCGATGCAGGTAAGCTCCAAACGCCAGCAATCGCTCTCGTTCAGGTGGATATTGGCTTCGGCCAGAGGCAAAAAGGGCAAACCTATGTGCGAGCGACTGGCTGCTGAATTAATAGACGCATATAAAGAACATGGTACGGCAATGACCACCCGGGAGAATATTCACAGAATGGCCGAGGCGAATAAGGCATTTGCCCACTTTGCCTGGTAAGAACTTTCGTTTGTAACTGCCACGGAATATTATAAAAATAACCGTGGCAGTTTTTTTATTCACCGCTCGAGTTACAGCTCACGAAAGACGAGATTTTAATTATGTCGAGCAATTTGGAAAAACTACGCAATATCGGCATTATGGCTCATATCGATGCCGGTAAAACAACGGTTACCGAGCGTATTCTTTTCTATGCGGGCAAAACCTACAAAATGGGGGAGGTCCATGATGGTACTGCCGTTATGGACTTTATGGAAGAAGAGCAAAAAAGAGGTATTACAATCACTTCAGCGGCGACGAAATGCCCCTGGAAGGATTATGAAATCAATCTTATCGATACACCGGGCCATATTGACTTTACTGCTGAAGTCGAAAGGTCGTTACGTGTTCTCGATGGCGCTATAGCTGTCTTTGACGGCAGTGAAGGCGTTCAGGCCCAGAGTGAAACCGTCTGGAGGCAGGGGCAAAAATACGACCTGCCCTGTTTTTGCTTTGTAAATAAGATGGACAAAGTTGGCGCCGATTTCGAGATGACGATTAACAGTATTAGAGACAAACTCATTGCCAATCCGATTTTGCTGCAGATTCCTATTGGCGCCGAGGACACTTTTGCCGGCGTGATAGACCTGATAAAGATGCAGGCGGTTTTCTATAAGGCTGAAAAGATGGGAGCGACTTTCGAAGAAACGGAAATTCCTGCCGAGTTTAAAGAGACTGCTCAGCGGGAAAGAAAACAGATGATTGAGCTTGCAGCCGAATTCGATGACGAGTTGATGGACTGCTATGTTCACGATGAACCGGCCGATATTACGATGATTAACAGGGCAATCAGAAAAGGAACCCTGAGCAACAAGCTTCATCCGGTATTTGTCGGCTCTGCCTTAAAGTATATTGGTGTGCAAAGGCTGCTTGACGGCGTTCTGGAATATTTGCCATCCCCCCTGGATAAACCTGTTTTGACCGGACACAAACCGAATGATGAAGATAAAAAAATAACGATTAAGTGCGACCCCAATGGCAGTCTGGTTGCGCTGGCGTTTAAGATTACCAGTGATTCACATGGCGATTTGTATTTTCTAAGGATTTATCAGGGCAAATTAAAATCCAGTAGCAGAGTTTTGAATACAAATCGTAATCGTCGGGAAAATGTTACCAGAATATTTGAAATGCACGCCGGTGAACGAAAAATTTTGGATTCAGCCAGTGCAGGCGATATTGTCGCAGTTGTTGGACTGAAACAGACACTTACAGGCGATACGATTTGTGATCCCAAGAAACCGGTTTCCCTTCCGAGTATTACATTTCCACAAACGGTTATTAATATGTCGATAGAGCCAAGAACGACTGCCGAAAAGGCAAAACTGGCTGATGCCCTGGCCGGCTTAAAGCGTGAGGATCCGACTTTTGAATGCAAAACAGACAGTGAAACGGGCCAGACAATAATCAGTGGAATGGGTGAATTACACCTGGAGATACTTCAGCATAAACTGATAAGGGACAGAGGTGTGGACGTCAGGGTAGGTAAACCCCGAGTGGCCTACAAGGAGGCTATCACTAAAACGGCACAGGCTGAAGGCAAGTTTGTTCGCCAGACAGGTGGTCACGGTCAATACGGGCACGTTGTTTTGAAAGTCGAGCCACTTTTAACCGATGACGGCCATTGGAGCCGTGATTATGAATTTCAAAACGAGGCCCCCGGCGATGCCGTACCGAGAGAGTACATTCCTGACGTTAAAAGTGGGTGCAAGGATGCGTTAAGCAGCGGTGTATTGTCGGGTTATCCTATTGTGGGAATTAAAGTTACTCTAATTGACGGGTCTTTCCATTCTGTGGATTCATCGGGTCTTGCTTTTGAGCAGGCAGCCGCAATTGCTCTCGGAAAGGCGATAAAAGAGGCGGCCCCCGTATTGCTTGAGCCGGTTATGAGGCTTCAAGTAATAGTGCCGCAGGTTAATTTTGGAGCTGTTCAGGGTAACTTGCTTGCAAAAAGGGGAATAATCACCGATTGTCATGTGCATGGAAATATGCAGGTAATTGATGCGAAGGCGCCGCTGGTTGAATTATTTGGATATTCCAGCGATATTAGAAGCGTAACAGCGGGCAGGGGGAACTTTACGATGGAGCCGTTGAGCTATGAGAAGGTCCCCGAACAGATTGCCAAGCAGATCATATTTTAAGAAAGT
>DAOUVA010000213.1 GCA_030667885.1 Phycisphaerae bacterium | reverse complement strand
TTCAGCATCGACGAGTATGATTCCGGTCTGTATGTTATCCATGATGGCTTTCAATCGCTCTTCACTCTGCCGCGACCGTTGCTCGAACTCTTTTCTTTCAAGCGAATAGCGAATAGTTCGTACCAGCATGTCCCTGAAAAACTTTCCTTTTACCAGATAGTCACTGGCACCTTTTTGTATAGCCTGTATGCCTGTCTCTTCGTCGGCAAGGCCTGTAAGCACGACGATTGGTAAATGCGGATAGGCCTGATAGACTTTATCAACAGTCTCAAGTCCCTCACTGTCGGGCAGTCCCAGATCGAGCATGACTAAATCAAAGCTGTGTCCGGCCAGAACATCAAGCCCCTCGGCAAGAGTCCCGGCTGATTCGACGACAAACTCCACCGGCTTAGCTGATTCAGCAAGAATCAGCTTTACTAACCGGTAGGCTCCGGGGTCATCATCCACCATCAGAATATCTATCTTTTCCGAATTCATCTTGCTCCTGAGCTAAATGCTCACTCCTAAATGAAATATTGAGACAGTACTTCTGTTCTGTACTCAATTACACTATCCGGCCAATCATTTGGCCGGATATATCGTAGCTTCTGCACTCCACGCTTTTCAATTTAGTAAATCCGGGCGAATACTTAAGTATTCGCCCGGAATAACACAATCAAACTACAAACTTTTCATAAAACATCAGCCGTTGAACTCTTTGAAATCATCGGTGCCGGTGTTTTCGTCACCTTTCAACGGGATAACTTTCTCCGGTGTACTCGTCCTGGTAGCCTGCCGTGCAGTTTGACGCTCTTGAGCCTGACCGTTGGCTATTTTATGAAAAGTCCGGTCCGACTTTCCGAAACCGTGATTCTTCTGAGCGGCGCCGTGGTTCACATTTGACTTCAGTTGGTGGCTATTGGAACTTTTACGCTGATTCGAAGAAGATCCTCCAACCAGATTCACCAGATCACCGACAACATCATTCATAGACTCGGCCTGAGCACTCAGCTCTTCGGAGGCACTGGCGGATTCCTCGGCGTTGGCAGCGTTCTGCTGTGTAACCTTGTCCATCTGGGCCATCGCGGTATTAATCTGGTCGATACCCTGTGCCTGCTCCTGCGAAGCGGCGGCAATCTCACCGACAAGGTCATTCGTCTTGCCAATACTCTGGACTATTTCTTCAAGGCCCTTTCCGACCTCAGTGGCAATATCAACGCCGTTCTTGGAATTCTTGACCGATTCTTCAATCATCGCTGAAGTATTCTTCGCTGCCTCTGCAGAACGCATCGCGAGGTTACGTACCTCTTCAGCCACTACAGCAAAGCCCTTGCCGGCCTCGCCAGCACGAGCGGCCTCGACAGCAGCATTCAATGCAAGAAGATTCGTCTGGAACGCTATCTCATCGATGACTTTGATAATCTTGGCCGTCTCATCGGAGCTTTTCTGAATGTCATTGATAGCGGTGCTCATTCTTTGCATCGCCTCGGTACCGTTATTGGCAGCCTTCTGTGCCTCAGAAGCCAGAGTATTTGCCTGCTGGGCATTGTCGGCGTTCTGCTTGGTCATAGATGCCATCTCTTCAAGACTCGATGATGTCTCTTCCAGACCTGCCGCCTGCTCAGTCGAACCTTCAGCAAGTGACTGAGAAGCGCTGGAAACCTGTCCGGATGCTGAGGAAACCTGCTCGGAATTCTGGCCCAGAGCCTCGACTATATTATTGAGCACTTTGGTGATTGAACGGGTCAGGAATATACCAATTAGAAGTCCCGCAGCAACCGAACCGATAACTATAGTAATTAATGACCACGTCGCGGTAGCTTTGGCCGTCTGACCGCTTGCCTTGGCGTTGTCCATTTCGTCACCGGCCAGACCTTCGACCTTCGCTAAGAGTGCGTCCATTTCGTCACCGGCTTCGTCAAGCTCCACCATTATCTGATTAGTAACTTCAACTTCTGCAATCATTTCTCGACGTGTCGCAATCATAGTGTTGGCTGCATTTTGGAAATGCTCATGGTCCTTGTCCAGTTGCTCGGCTTCGCTCTTGATTTGTGCGTTATCCGTAGCAACTATCTTGGTTCCATCGATTTCGCCACCATTTAATACAGCCGTAATCATGGCGTCGAAATCCTTAATGCTCTTCTCGTACTCGGGAAGAATGGTGTCTATTTCCTCTTTGGTCATGGCCTGGGCAATCTCTTCCAATGCCAACCGTGTTTTAGCAATAGTAAACTTTATCTCCATCGCACAATCCGCTAACGGAACTTCCTCTGTCACGACCTCTTTGGCCTTCTCTACGGTATCAGCAGCAGCCGTATTCTTTGCGATCTCTTCGGAAACGGCAGCTTCGAAATCCTCAGCTATTTTAATCAAGTCGGTATATTCCGTTTCCTGTGCCTCCATTGCCTTGTCAGCGGCAGCTTTGGCCTGAAGGAGTTTGCGGCCACTTTCTTGTAAAGCTTTAAATGCCGGCTGAAATTTGCTGTCGTGCTGATCCTCGGTCTGGCGAATAAAAGTTGCAAGATCCTGGTTGTCTGTCTTGATATAGGTTGCTCCATCAATTTCACCACCTTCTAATATAGCTGTAGCAAAAGTGTCAAATGTTTTTGTGGCCTGCTCAAAATCCTTTGTGATTCTGTCAATTTCAGATGCATTGTCTGTTGCCATCACTGCTGTAGCACCTTTCAGTTCATCTCCAAGCATCTTGCCCTCGCTTACCGCCATCATCATTTCCATACTGGCATCAACGATCGGGGCTTCTTCATTCGCCACTGTATGGAGTGCTTTACCAACTGTTTGTACACCCCAGTAGCCCGTAACACCGGCGATAGCTACCAAAGTAACCACTGCCAAAAATCCAAGAATAATTTTTGATCCAAGTTTCAAATTCTTAAACATTTTGTTAGCTCCTTAATTTTCTTTGTCAGATTTTTTATTAACCCTGCCCTACACCAGGCAAAGCAAACACCCTTTTATTTGTCGATACTTTTCCGACGTTTATTGGCCCCTTAGTCCAAAGACAGTCAGATATCTCAATCGTCCGTAATGAAACTTATTCTTCCGTGGCAAGACTTACTTCCCGGTCTTTTCTTCATCATCCGTGAGAGGAATTTCTTCCTGAGCAGAGGTCTCAACCGAACCGCTACCGCCACCGCCAAAACTACTGAAATCGTCACCCGCCAGGACCCTGTCGATATCCAACAGTATCTTGACAGATTCACCAATTTTGCCCATACCGAGGATAAAATCGGTATTGACGGCTGAGCCAAACTGCGGTGCCTCCTCAATATCCTCACCGGCTATGTCCAATACCTCCTCTACATGGTCAACCACGATACCTGTACTGAAGCCCCGGCCGCCCTGACCTGCCTCCACAACGATGATACATGTCTCTTCTGTAATATCAGTGGTTTCCATACCAAATTTGGCGCGAAGATCGACCACCGGTATGACCTGACCCCGCAGATTGATTACACCCTTTACGTAAGCCGGCGTCTGCGGGACAGCGGTTATCTCCATATATCCGATAATCTCACGTACTTTCAGAATCTCCAGTCCGTACTCTTCATTGGCCAGGGCAAAGGTGAGATATTTACCTTCTTTTTCCAATATCGCATTACGCGATTGCTCTGTTTGAGCTGTTACTCCTGCCATAGTAAAATCTCCTAATACAGTTAAAAAAAAATTGGTTAGTTACAAAACACTACGACACTAACAAATGGTCCCGACCGTCTTTTACACAACCGAATTTGCCTCTGACATGGCTTTTCGCTGTCTAATCCGGCAGCGGTACTATTTCGTAAAGTTTGAAAGTACCATAGGTCCTAATTTGGGATTTGTCGTGACTTTGTACTTTATTTATGTGTTTACCCAGACCTCAAGTACCATCCGACTAAAAAACTAAAGCTTTTAACTCTTATCAAAGAGCAATAAATCAACCAATTGCGCTAACAAATAGCGGCTCTATGGTATCGTTATTATTGTGTTTTCTGTGGTTAGTCTTTTTAAACTATTTGCCGAAGATTTTGCCGGGCATATAATTCATTAGCAGACTGGCTTACTCCGCCCCATATTGAAACTAACCCCCAAAAATCTCTCCCCAAAAATAGTAGGTCAACCTGCTATTCGTCAAATTTAAGGTACGAGTTCATTTCGGAAACTACCTGATTTGTACAAGGGGGCGTAAAAGTAAATGAAATATAAAAAAGGCTGAACCCGGTTGCCCGCCGGAATCAGCCTACGTGCGGAGTACACATCAAAAGAAAGGAATTTGTTTATCTTTATGTTTTACACTTTATTTTTGGCAGAGTCATCGGAGTTCAGCATACGCCAGGAAATCCGAGAGTATTCAGCAAACCACACAAAGACCTCTTTAATTCCAACTGCTCTGCGCCGAATGGAGTATTAAAAACAACCCCCAAATTTTACCCCCAAAATACGAAAATCACTCTGATTGCTTTACTAAGTATCGACAAAAAATTACATGAAAATCAAAAATAGCATTTTCCTTGCCTGCATACAGCATTTGACTTGTTCTTGTCACTATATTCCCATTACACGAAATTATTAGTATTGAAAAACACAGAGTTGCTGTTTCCGCATAACACAGTAACTGATAAGTATCAATTCTGATTAATATTCACCTCCTTTCTTTTATTTAACTTAACCTGTGATTATGCCGATAAGCGTTCAGTATTTTTGAAAATTTGGGGCGGTATTACCAACAAACTAAAGTAAACATCATATTAATATTGTTTAAGTGAAAGGTAACAAATGTGTAAGGAAAAGTTTTTATTATGCGCCTTAGTGGTGACTGTGGCATTAACTTGCCAGGTTCATGGCCAGGACATTTGGGAGCAGGAAACGCTTACGAATGGTTTCTGGGGCCTGAACGACAGCCTGGCGGCCAGCGGCATAGAAGTGGGCTTCGGCTTAACTAACATATACCAGCTCAATGTCAACGGCGGCACCAGCACACATAACCACCAGGGCCGACACACCGGCAGCTACGACCTGGAAATCGGGGCCGACCTTCAACAATTGTTGGGTATCGAAGGTGCCACCTTCTACATACACACAGAAGGAAGCTGGTCAAGGACGGATATTGACGCTACTTCAATAGGCAGTGCATTCGGCGTTAACGGCGATGCCGGCGGCAGACGTACAATGGACGTCACCGAAGTCTGGTATGAACAGGCGTTGCTCGATGATACCCTCCGCATACGGCTTGGTAAGCTGGACATCGGTGGTGGATTCGAATGCCGCGGCTGTCCCGTCTCATTCGACGGCAGTGCCTACGCCAACGACGAAGCCGGTCAGTTCCTAAACAGCGCCCTGGTCAACAACCCGACTATACCGTTTCCGGACAAAGGTATTGGCGTGGTATTTTACTGGAACCCCATCGAATGGTGGTATGCCTCAGTCGGTGCTATAGACGCCCAGGCCGATGCCAGAGAAACCGGCTTTAACACCGCATTCAAGGACCAGGACTATTTCTTCTTTGTCTTTGAGACCGGTATCGCCCCGCTGCTCGATTCGGCCAACGGCCCGATGCCTGGTGCTTATCGATTTGGCCTCTGGAACGACCCGCAGCCGAAGGGAAATTCAGACGCCACTAAGACCTATCGTGACGATGTTGGCGCCTATCTTAGCTTTGACCAGATGTTCTGCAAAGAGAACAGCGATCCTGAAGACACCCAGGGTACTGGAGCGTTCTTCAGGTATGGCTACGCGAACAGCGAGAAGAACGATATTTCCGGTTTCTGGAGTTTCGGTCTTCAATGCACGGGTTTAGTAGATGGCCGTGATGGTGATGTTCTTGGTGTAGGTTATGCCAACGGCATTTTCAGCAATAACGCCTCTACAACCTATACCGACGACAACGAAGATGTCCTGGAAGTCTATTACAACGCCCAGATTACTCCGTGGCTCAATTTAAGCCCGATGGTTCAGTATGTTGCTGACCCCGGCGGTAATGACACTGCCAAAGACGCTACTGTCGTTGGACTCAGAGCACAATGGACCTTCTAAAAGTCTAAATTGATTATATAACAACAAACAAGGCTGATTTACGAATCGGCCTTGTTCTTTTTTAAACCAATTATCCCAAACACCAATCCCAATAAGCTGCGAACTAACTTCGCATTGAAAAGGTATAGCCATATTTCCAGCCTTTGCCGATAGTATCTTCCTCATATCCCTGGGCAAGCATTCTCCTTTCCCATTGACGGGCAGACCTCTCGGATGTGAATTGCTGCATAACTTTGAAGTCGCTCGGGTTGCCGCGTTCAACCTTTCTTATTTTCGGCTCATCCGTTAGTCCTGCATACCTCATATACACGCAACTTTCGTAAGATTATTTTCTATCATAATTTCTCTCCTGGTTAGATTATTGCCCAGCCGTATTCTTTATCGCTGCTCTCATCGAGTACAATCTTAGAGGCCCCCTTACGTTGTTTGCTTTTAACAATGACCGATACATATTCCGTCACTCTCTGTTTGAAGAAATTCTTCCCTGCAATCTTTAATGTCGAATTGAAGTCTTCAAAAAGCATTATTTTTTCTTCTTATTTTTCTTTGCCGGTAATTTCTTTTTCTGTTCTTCAATCATTTTGACAGTTTTGTCGAAATCGCTGTCCTGCTTATCTTTGCTTTCAAATCTTTTTCTGTTAAACTTCTCATATTCTTCCTCCGCCAACTCTTTAGCCATTTCGTGTGATATTCGGCCTGCATTTTTTAATATGTCCCTGTCATTGAGACTTAGAAAACCGTCTAACTTATTTATCCAGTCCTTCATATGCATTGGTATCCGGCGCATTGCCTGGCCTTCGGCAAAGACAAGATACTGCTCAACAAGATTGTTTAATGCTCGAAGCTCATTTTCTTTGAGATAATTTTTAGCAATAACAACATCGCCTTTGCGAACCTTCTCACCTCTCCGGCTGGTAAGACCCATATTAGGTTTAGTCGAATCCACTCTTTTATGAACAATCTCAGCAGCGGTCATTCCCGTTATAGCCCAGTGCATTTTATTCTGCACCGTCTTGAAAAATGTAATACTTGTCTCATCGGTCGGGTCATAATCTGTGCTTGTAGAGTAAATGTCCGTTATCTTCTGATAGAACCGTCTCTCGGATGTTCTTATTTCCTGAATCCGCTGGAGCAGTTCATCGAAATAATCAAAAGGATGGTCCGGGTTTTTCAGCCGTTCATCATCTAAAACAAAGCCCTTGACGATGTATTCTCTTAGCCTCTGAGTTGCCCATTGCCGGAAACGAGTTGCAATATGAGATTTTATCCGGTATCCAACCGAAATTATCATATCAAGGTTATAA
>DAOUVA010000226.1 GCA_030667885.1 Phycisphaerae bacterium | reverse complement strand
TTTGAATGGTACTTCCTGCCCCATTTCTATCTTCTGCCATAGCTGCTCCTGGCCGGTATATTCGAGCAGGTCAAGTGTGTTGGCATTCTTAGTACTAAACTTAGCGCAGGTTTTTGTCCATAAAATTTCAATATACCAGTTGTTCTTCTGGCCGGGCGAGATACGCTGTGTCCTGAGTGTAAATGGGAAAACATCTCCTGAATTGGAATCTCTGCTCTGGCAAAGAAGTGTTGCGTTATCCCACGTCTGACAAGGCACTATCCCGCCTTTTCCATCCGGACGCTCTTGTATTATATTAGAGAGCACAGCCCGTACATTCAAAGGAACCCAACCCGCCCTGAAAGGAACTGAACAGATATGTGGCCCCAAATCTCCCATGCAGCCATATTCACCATTGGCCTCGATAGTTCGCTTCCAGTTGATGGGTTTGGCGGGATTAAGATCGCTGGAGTGCAGGAAGCCGACGTTGACCTCAATAATTCTGCCGAAGGCACCGGCCTCTATCATTCGGCCGATTCTTTGAACGGCAGGGAAGAACAGAAACTGTGACGAACATCTGACAAAACAATCGGGGTGTTTGCCGACGCCGGCCATTATCGCGTCATTCGCTTGCTTGTCTATGCCAAACGGCTTTTCTCCCATTAAGTGTTTGCCGGCTTCCAGAGCAGCGCAATAGAACGTCTGATGTAGGTTGTGCGGAACTGAGATATAAACCACTTCAACTTCAGGATTGTTAAGAAGTTCACGATAGTCACTGGTAACCTGCCTGAGAGTGGGTATATTATCCTTAAACCACCGGATATTCTCCTGAGAAATATTACGACGGCAAATTGCAACTATTTCAGGCCGTACGTTCATCTCGGGCAGATGAAGCCAACGGGCAGCGGCACTGGCAAATTCACGCCCCATCATGCCGCAGCCAATTATTCCAAAGCGAAGAGTCTTCATTTAGGACTTCTCATCCGGCAACTGTACAATCGGTATAGTTGAAACACAACTAAGACCTGGTTCACACGCTTTTCGGATCAGGATGAATCCATGGCCTGCGGTATGGCCGGCGCAGAAGACGGTTCGCCTCATCATCGTCCACAACCCGCCCTCTTTCAGGGTCCCAGACAAGCGTCCGGCCAAGCTGGCAGGAGATATTGGCCAGTATGCACGATGCAGCGGTGATATAGCCCTGCTCAATATCAGAGACAGGCTTACCGCGAGTCTCAACCGCCTCCAGGAAGTTCTTCCAGTGTCGCCGCATAGCAGATGCCACATGACGTTCCAGGTCCTTCTCGGTCTTGTCTTCCGGGAATTGGTCATATTCGTAGAGTGCATCGCCGTGTGCCTTTTCGCCTTTTCCGCGAGGAATGAAATCGTACTTATGGACGTCCGCCTTAAGCGTCCCTTTATCGCCATAGATGAAGGCCGCCCATGGATACTCAGGATCGGGCGCACTGCCCCAGGTGCGATGCGTCCAGACCACAGGCATCTCGCCAAAATCAAACGTTGCAATTTGAGTGTCGGAAATATTTGCCTTACTTTCCTTGTCCACCAGGATACCGCCGGACGAGCTGACGCTATTCGGCCAGCCTAAATCCAGCATCCATCGCACCATGTCGAGCATGTGCACGCACATGTCACCGATAATACCGTTACCGTATTCCATGAATGCCCGCCATCGCCGCGGATGTACCAACGAATTATAAGGCCGCTTCGGGGCAGGACCTGTCCACATATCATAATTGAAATGTTCAGGAGGGGCCGTATCGGGCGGATTCCCCCGTGCACGCATATGATAGTAGCAGCAAATCTCGACATGGCCGACCTTACCGAGCCTGCCCTCTTTTATGATTCTCTCGCGTGCTTCAACCAGATGCGGGGTACTTCGTCTCTGCATGTTTACCTGCACGACGCGTTTGTACTTTCTGGCCGCGGCAAGCATGGCTTGCCCCTCGACGACATCCACACTGATGGGCTTCTCGACATAGACATCGGCTCCGGCCTTAACGGCGGCGATCATCGCCAGTGCATGCCAATGGTCGGGCGTGGCAACATGAACGATATCGAGCCGCTCCCGCTTGAGCATTTCGCGATAGTCCCCGTAAGTGCGAGGTTTCTTTTTTGACTTCTGACGGGCGGCCACCATGTCGGCAGCCTCGGCCAGCATCTTACTGTCCACATCACATAGTGACACCACTTCAACCGGAGCAACCTGAAGCAGTCTAAACAGAGCGCTCTTTCCGTACCAGCCACAGCCAATCAATCCTACCCTTTTCGAACCCTGGCCGGCAAATCCTGTTGTATAGCCGCCAACAGTAGACAAAGCCAGACCGGCCGCCCCGGCTTTAAGAAAATCACGACGATCCATGGTATTCCTCCAAAAAATAATCTAAAGACAAATACAAAAATATCCATCGGATTATACCCGGCCTAAGAATGATTAGCAAGTGCTTACTGACAAGGGTTTGATGATATCCCACGGCTGCCGTATTGATTTTAGGCGGCAGTGGAGACAGCTGTAATTGTTAGACAGTTTTGAAAACAGGCACTGATAATTTGCCTGCTGTTAGAAACAGTTTTTTCTATACACCGATTCCAGAAAGGAATATAGACAAAAAACTACCCTCCTCTTACAACAAAAAAAACGGAGAGGGCGGGATTCGAACCCGCGGTAGAGGCGTTCACCCCTACGACGGTTTAGCAAACCGTTGCCTTCAGCCACTCGGCCACCTCTCCAAATCTTTACTTAAAAATACTTTACGTCAACTTTGGCAAATCTTAAATTCAATCTGAGTCGCCAATTCGTCCCGACAGCATCCTTAATTTATCGGAGATATTGAGTTTATAACAAATCTCTGCAAATCTGTCAATACCCCTATATAAAATTGTTGTTCGCCATTGTTAAAGACGCCCACAACCTACATAGCCTCCTCAATCAGCCATTTAAGAGACAGCAGGACAGATTCTGTGCACCTCATGCTACTATTCAACAGTTTCGTTTGCAGGTCATCACAGAGCGGTAAAAAACGGCATGGTTTTGTAATAATTCTTCTTGACTGGAACATAGGTTATTTAGTATAAATGTAATTAGTGAAACTACCAGGAATTGTATGTCTGTAAATGAATTTTGACTCCACCATTTGGTGTCCGGTTTTTAGGGAAGGAGGCTGTTTCAAATCATAAGGCATTTTTCAGAGCAAACACGTACTAACATTGCCAATAAAAGGAGAAAAAAATGTGTAACCAATCATCAAAACAAATGTTACTCGGTATTTTCGTAGCATTGTTGATAATAACAAAGCCCATCTATGCTGTAACAAACTACAAAATCTCCAACTACGGAGGTGGACACCAGATCTGGTTCGAAGCAGAGGATTTCGATGAACGCAATCCCGACACTGATCAGTATTACCCGGTTGCTGACGTAACCGATGCATTTGGTCAGGCAATTACCCGGGCAGGTGATGCCGGCGGCATGATACGCTGGACGTTCAACATAAGCTCAGCCGATGGCAAGGGAGGAACGTGGCAATTTTGGGCGCGTGTTTTGAATCCGGACAATCAATCGGATTATATACTTGTGGAGGGAGACCCTGGAGACACAGAGATTCCGGCAGGCCCCCCATTCCCAGGAAGCGACGGAACAGCGCCATTCGTTAATGATGATGACCGAATCTTCGAGGAAACGACGGATCCATGGGGTTGGTGGGGAAATGACGAAGGAAGCACCAAAGAGCTTCAAGATGGTGAGAACACGATGTACATCTTTCACAGACAAGGGAGTAATACCGTGTTCTGGGATGTTTTTGTGTGGGCGGATGATCCCGGCTATGTGCCAACTGATGAGGATTATCGAAATGCCACAATATTTATTCCCGGTATAGCCTTTAATCCGATACCTGCTGATGAGGCAGTGCTTGAAGATACGTGGGTGAGCCTTAACTGGACACCGGCAAAGACTGCCGTCTCACACGATGTGTATTTCGGCGAGAATTTTGACAACGTTAACGGCGGCATCGGCGAAACATTCCGCGGCAACCAGGCAGAGACGTTTTATGTTGCCGGTTTTCCCGGATTTGCATTTCCGGATGGCCTTGCCCAGGGCACAACCTATTACTGGCGAATTGACGAAGTCAATGACCTGGAACCGGATAGTCCGTGGAAAGGCGATGTCTGGAGCTTTATGGTTCCACCCAAAGTCGCCTTTGAACCCATACCGGGAGATGTTGCCGACTCTGTAGCTCTGGATGTACAGCTTAAATGGACACCGGGTTTCGGTTCGAAATTACACACTGTATATTTTGGAGACAACTTTGACGACGTAAACACTGCCACCGTAGGAATGCCCCAGGGAAATGTAACCTATAGTCCCGGCCCGCTTGAATTAGCCAAGACTTACTATTGGCGCATTGATGAGTTTGACGGCATCAGTACACACAAAGGCCAAGTCTGGAGCTTTACTACTGAGGGCACAGTCGGAAGCCCGAACCCCGCTAAAGGCGCTGTGGATGTCACGCAAGTACCTGTTCTTACCTGGGCGCCGGGAGTCTTTGGTGCTTCACATGAAGTTTATTTCGGCACAGACAAAGATGCAGTCAAAAACGCCGATACAAGCTCGCCTGAGTATAAAGGTAGCGGAAACCTTGGTTCCGAGAGCTATGAACCCGGACAACTTGAGTGGTTTACAACTTATTACTGGCGCATAGATGAGGTCAATAACGCCAACGCAGACAGCCCGTGGACCGGCCCTCTCTGGAGCTTCACTACGGTAAACTTCCTAATTGTGGACGATATGGAGAGCTACAACGACATTGATGAAGGTGAGCCCGGGAGCAACAGGATATATCTTGCCTGGGTGGACGGATTCGACAACCCGGCTATAAACGGCTCTATAGTTGGCCATGCTACTGCTCCTTTTGCAGAGCAGACTATCGTTCACGGCGGTTTGCAGTCGATGCCAATGACCTACGACAACGCTGTTGGCAAATCCGAGGCAACTTTGACACTGACTTCCAATCGTGACTGGACCGAGGAAGGTGTTGGAGTATTGTCACTGTGGTTCCAAGGTGATGCGTCTAATACCGCAGAGCCGATGTATGTCGCTCTAAACGACAGCGCGGTGATCACTAACGATAACCCTGATGCGGCATTAATAAATACCTGGACGGAATGGAGAATCGACCTGACGCGATTTGCAGACAAGGGCGTGAACCTTGCCAATGTTAATACGATTACCCTTGGCTTCGGTAACAGGGAAAATCCGGTTGCCGGTGGTGCAGGTATGATATTCTTCGATGATATTCGACTGTATGCACCGGCGCCCTAAGCCGGGACCGGCAGCAAAGATTGCACAGTTGATATTACAGATTTGCATTAACTCGGGGCTTATATCGATTGGTTCGGTATAGGCCCTTTTTTTTCAATTTCCCTACAAATCCTTGACCAGGCAAACCACAAGTCCATTCGAAAGCGTCACCACGCATTCCTTCCCGGTAAGAGCTATACCCCACCGCACCGGAGTAGCGGGCAACCGGGCGGTCCACAACGACCGACCGTTTATAGAGACTCCTTCGACGCTATCACGGTGAAGCACCGCAAGTCCGTCTGTACAGACAGCCAGACCGCACACGTCGGCCGCGTTGCCTGCCCAAATAATTGAATCGTCCACAGGAACTTTCATAACATTTTGCGGAACTGTAAGCCCTCCCATTTTACCGCCGGTCCTGGGATCCTTGTTCATCAAATCAACTATGCGGTCAAGTGCTCGTGGATCGCTGGAACAAAAAAGCCGACCATCTATCAAAGCAATGTGCCGGCCGGATGTTTGGAAATAAACGCGGCCCTGGTGACGTTTGAATATGGTAGTCCTGGCTCGCTCGTTGGAGAAAAGCTCGGGGCCAGTGCTCAATGGTTTGTCACCAGGCTCCAGAAACATTTCCATTCCCGCCTCGAGCCGTGAGACAACTCGAGGATTCCTGCCGGTGAGTGCGTCCAGTGCCACGATTCCCACCGGAGCGCCGCCGTTGATGTACAACGTGTTGTTCTTCAACAGGATGTTTCCCTGGACACCGAAACTCAGTTTCGGTTCTTTCCGGTCAAGAGTGTATGCCTGCCGCCAGCGGAGACTTCCGGTAGTGACATCTACGGCAGCGACCACGGGTCCGTCTGCGGCGGTACTTCCGGCTGCTGTGAAGGCTACTCCATCGTCGCTAAGGACGACACCGCCAGCTATAGGCCAAGCCGACATGAGACGATCCATAATGTTGACGAATCGCTTTTCAGGTGCCAGTTCGACGCGTCCCAATACTCGCCCATCGGACGCATCTACACAATACAGAGAACCATCGCACGAGCCAAAGATAACCCGTCCCTTCGAGTAAACCGGTGGGTGCAGCACTGCGGCATTGGATGACACCTGCCAAAGGATTCTTCCATTGGCAGCGTCGAGGGCTCGTACCGTGCCGTCTGTCCCGCCCACGAAGACACGTCCATTGACACACACAGGCGCAGTCAGATCGACGCCCGTCAGACGTAGCCGCCACAACTCCCTCGCATTTTGCCCGACGGCAGCGGATACTGTGGCCGTCCCAGCGGAGTTGGCTCGAAACATTGGCCAGTCATCCCGGGCCGCTGGCGCACTCGATTCCGGCGCGGCCCACGCGGGCGATTGCACCACGCTCGACTTCCTTAGTGCCGAGCGAGGGGCCATTGAGAACGTGCCGTGAACTTGCCAGCAATCACAAGCCAGCGGCATCCAATAAAGCCGCCCATTCGCCGGCACCACTCCGTCAAAACATCCTGGACGGACGACGCCTTCGTAGTCGGCAAGCTTTCGCGCAGCAATATCGACATAAACAGTCCTGCCTTCTCCTCCTCCCGGACGGTAGTAAAACTGGTTCGGTGTAGCCGTCAAGCGGGAACAGGAGCCAATCACTCCCAGACTGAATTCGTCGAGAACCTCGCCAGTGAGCGGATCAACCTTTCGGCAGAAGGCCGCTGGATTGGCCACGCGAGGCACGACATAGAGAGCGTCTTTGAAGAAAAATGGATGGGGAGATGGGATGTTCGACGTCCAGAGGAGTTCGCCATTCTCTAAGCT
>DAOUVA010000139.1 GCA_030667885.1 Phycisphaerae bacterium | reverse complement strand
GATTTTTTGCCACAGAGAACACAGAGGTTTTTCGTTCAGCTTGGTGTTCTTGGCATTCATGGCCCTTAAAGCAAGCTTTATCACCTTGCCTGCCTTCGTCCACAGTTGCATTAAAATGCAACATATTCGAAGCTGACGAAATTCCTTATTTGTGTTGGAGATTTTGGGTGAAAATGTGGTTGATTTTGTTGAATTTTGGTGGTTTTTCTTAGTTTTTTAGCGTTTTTTGTCTAAAATACCCGCAGATACGCCCCTTCTTAGGCACAAGTTGCTCGATTTTTCGGTACATTATACCAGATTTTGGATAGTGGCAATTTCACTACCTGTCAATGACATCTAGCGCGTTTGAGAAACGATTGATTTTTTTTTGGGGGGAGTGATTTTGGACGCTGAATTCCGGGGGATTCGATTTTGGAAGCCGGATCATGTTTATCGCATCAGGGCAACCACGCGGGATTGCCCCTACATAAGGCAGGTTCTATTGTCCAAGCCAGCTTTGTCAAAAGAAACCGGCCTTCGTCCACCTGGCAGTTCGGACTGTCGATCCTAAGGGAGAAAAAGGTGGTTTGTTTGTCTTTTTCCTTTACAGATTAAAGTTTGGTTGTATTTTATTAGGGTACAACAGTGGCTGGGATTCCTCTGAGATGACGAGAGATCGGGATGTTATACGGAAACCATATAAGAATCCTAATAAGAAGGAGAACTGGGCTAAGTCGTATCCAAGAGATTACTTATGGACTTTGGGTAAAGGAGTGTTATACGGACACTCAAAAAAGTCCGGCGTCTTATACGGAAACCATATATACATTGTTCGAGACTAAAGATGACTAAGAAACGCAGAGCAATAATAACGGTCTGCTTGGGTGCCGTGCTCATATGCATATTTCTGCCAAGGCGTGTCATATACCTTCGTCATGAAGACATTAATATTAAGACAGGGCAATGTCGAATAACTCACGTCATTTGTTTTGTTCAGATGTCTCAACAGATCAAGGATACCTTCCTATCTCTTACCCTACATGGGAAGAAAGTTGACGTGGCCGACATCAAAGAATGGCATCGCGTGAATACATCTTGCCCAGGAACTAGAATTGCAGTGCTCTACAGATTTCGCGGAGCCTTTTGGCAGACAGAGGAATTAGAGTCGATTCTTGAAATCCATAACGCCTCTGAAACTAATCGCAAAGATGCAGTTATACGTCTTCTATCTATCTGGCAGCAATCAGGTAATTATGATGAAGGTGAAGAATACTTAACCGAGTTGAGGAAAAACCTCGAACAAAGCGATCCAGCCGACTCTTCAATCGCTACGCGATCCCAGAGCGGCTGATCTTTGCGTTATCCGGAACGTTCTAATAAAAGGAATTGTCTAATGAAGAAGTATGAATATAAATCGTACTATCTAAAGTTTGAAACAGGCAAACCTAGAAAACAGCATATCTTGGATGCGCTAAACGATTTTGGCAATGATGGATGGCGTCTAAATCGTCTTACAGGAGAATTTGGAATTAAATCCATTCTGTCCTTTATGGGAGGAGTTAATCTTCTCTTGGAACGAGAAATACAAGAAAAATAAACCGATAACATCGGGATTCAAGTCGACGCCGCTGACGCGTCGCGATTGATCCCGTGCGTTGGAGAACGAATATGATATCATATGAGTATAGACTTGAAGGACCAACCCAGCCATTAAAGCGCGCAACAACTACGTTCGTTTAGGCTACTTTCACGCTTCTGTTGTGCTTCGGTCAGCATCATAAGTTCTTTTTTATCAGTCATTAATCGTTTATTAACAAATACTTACAAATCTACATCCCAGACTGTCGATCCTAACTATTATCATAGAATTGCCCTTGCCAGTACCTGAGAGTTTGGCCTTTGTTTTGTAGCACCGAAGCCTCTGGATTTCTCACAAAGCCCACTTGGGAGAGAAAAATGAAAGAATTACTCATTACTTTAATCTCAGCTGTGGACGATTTTCAAAATAATTATGCAAGAATTTGATATTTAAGCCTGTTGTTGAAGCCATTAAAGCAGATTCTTAAAATATTTTATATTTTTTGAAATTGTGTTTGACTTATTCCCGAAATGTATACATAATGTATACGTGAAGATTATAGGAAAGCTTATATTACAGGAGTTTTGGCAACAGCATAAGAGAGCAAAAAAACCACTTGAAAGGTGGATTCAAGTAGTCGAAGAGGCAGAATGGCATAACTTTTCTAAGATTAAACAAACATTCAGGACATGTGATGTAGTTAAGTCTGATGATAGAAGGTTTGTTGTTTTTGACATAGGTGGTAATAAATACAGGTTAGTAACAACCGTAAATTGTGAAGGACAAATAGTCGTCATTAAAGCAGCACTAATTCATTCAGACTACGATAAAGAGAAATGGAAGGATTAATATGGGACTTGTGGCAAAACAAATGAAAACTGATGCACAATCCATTCCTACCAGTTTTTTGGAATTACAGGAGAACCTTTTTACACTTCAACCAATTCATTCAAAAACCGACTATAAAAAAGCCATGAAGGTTGCATCCGATTTGGCGTCACGCTTAGACTTAAACAAAGAGCAAAGAGATTATCTCGAAGTGCTCACATCCAATATTAAGACATACGAGGACAAGCGTTTCATAGGAGAAAAACACACCCCCCTCGAAATACTCAAGTTTTTGGTTTATGAAAACGGAATGAACGGTTCGGATTTGGGGCGTGTCCTAGGTATTAGGACTTTAGGGCCTGCAATACTCAACGGTACACGGAGTCTAAGCAAAACCCATATAAGAAAGCTTGCCGACTACTTTTCTGTTGAGCCTGGTTTATTTCTCTAAAGGACCAACCCAGTCATTATAGTGCGCGACAAAGCGCGCAACAACTACGTTCGGTTAGGCTACTTTCACGCTTCTGTTATGCTTCGGTCAGCATCATAAGTTCTTTTTTACCAGTCATTCTTCATTTATTAACAAATACTTACAAATCTACCGTCCAGACTGTCGATCCTGAGGGAGAAAAAGGTAGTTTTTTTGTTGTTTTCCTTGACAGATTATCGTTAGTTTGTATTTTATTAGGGTACAACAGCAGCTGGGATTACTCTGAATGACGTAAAGTTAGGGATGTTATGCGGAAACCATATATACATAGTTAGCCTAAACATCAGAATGAGCATCAGCGAGATAACAGTCGACATACTCAACCCCCAGGGATCCTACCCAGGTCGCACGGTTGCCTGCGGTAGTGTTGCTTATCTGCTCTCCTCTGGCGTGCCAATGCTCGTGAGCGAATCAGCGCCTGATGATGCACGCTGGCGGGAGCAGCGCAGAGAACTGCTCTTCGGGGCCTTCCTATTGACACGGAAGAGCTTCCCGTGCTTCAGCTTCCATCCTCTGCCGACGGCCAGCATGCACTTCAAGAACACCAGCACGGCTGAAGGTATTTCGAGAGCCATCGCCGTCATTGACGGCAAGGACGAGTTGCCTTGTCTTTATGATCCATATATGGGGACAGGGAACGCTCCCGATCCGTGGGCCTACATAAAGCATATTCGATCATCGGAAGCGTATGTCGACCTCTTCCATGCTCCTCAGATTCCCTTCGCCGAGTTGATCGCGTCACTACAGGCACAATACACGATTCGTGATCATTACTTCCGGCCAGAGTTTGTGGCTGGGCTTTATCAACTCATGAATGCAAGTAGCCGTCTTGTTCACATCGCGGTTCACTACTTCGTGAATGCGGCGCGCCTCGTCCATGAACACTTCATCGAGGATGCGGGACTCAATCTCAATCTTGTCCTTGAGGCAATCATCGAGGATGTTGCTGCGGTTCACGGTCTCAAGGACAAGAAGCGAGCCATCGAGACGCTGCAGAACACGGTGACGTTGCCATACGGTCATATGGAATTTCTGGAAGAACTCTATGAGGCGCGGAATGAGTTCCTCGCCCATATCGACAAGGAGATGTTCACTGAGGAACAGAATATCAATGATCCTGATCGATACTGCTATGAGCATTTTGAGAGCATAGCTTGGCTTATCCGACGATACATTAGGCTTCGATCAGGTGAACAAAGTGCTCCACCATTACAATCCGAAGGCGCGCCTTCGGATTGAAGGTGACCACGCGCGTTAGGGAACGAATATGATATCATATGAGTATAGACTTGAAGGACCAACCCAGCCAGTATAGCGCGCAACAACTACCTTCGTTTAGGCTACTTTCACGCTTTAGTTGTGCTGCGGCCAGCATTTCAATTTACTATTTTCTATGAATATCCTTCGACTTTGCTTCCTTCGGCCCATTCGACTACGCTAGGGCAGGCTCTGCTCAGGACAAGACGCTGCGCTCAGGACTTGCGTTTTGCTCGGAGTTGACTAAAGGTCTTATAATAAATCGAGATTTCGCGGTTAACTTCATAAACGGTGCTCCTGCATGCTTTGACACTGTTGTTGAATCACTCCTGGACAATTCAAGCCCTATACCGAAGGTGTGCCCAACAAGTAATGACGGAGAGGAAGAAGAAATAGAGCAAATCAGATGGCAAAATCCAATAGCATCTTCAGGTTTCTGTTTGGCGATCCGTATAATCCCACTCAACGATAAGGCAGTGGTTTCGGATTTAGCCACTGAATTACTTTGTCCTTGATTGCCCAGGCAGTAAAGAAATTGCCCCTGGGAGTATGATGGCCGTTATAAAAAGGCGCAAGGTACCGATCGATATCTACCTTGTACTTTTTGTAATCTGCGGCGAAAACGTCCCGCATATCAATGACCGGACAGGGTTTATCTTTCAGCCAGTCAACAAAACCCTGGTCAAAACGAGGCTCTCCAGCCAAATGTTTCGCTACATTGCCCTGGCCAAAGGTTAGCATGACCATCAGTTTTTTGCCGGTTTCTCTGGCAAATTCCTCTGCCCAGGTGACAACGTTTTGGGTCGCAAACAAGGCCGCTTCGGTATGAATCTTTTTAATCTTTTTCGCCGTCTCGGTATCAGCTATCTTTTCGTCAGGGATACCGAAGGTAACCGCAACAGGGTTTATCAGTGTGTCTGAAATATTCGTGCCGCCCCTGCGTGCGGCCATAACCATCTTCAGAATTGGGTCGTCTTTGAAGGTTCGCCACAGGTAATCTTCGTCACAAAGTTTGTAAAGATCTTTAGAGGTCTTCGAAATGTTCTCTACCTGTTTACAGCGGCTCTTCGCCACATCTACCCTTAAATGGGGCAGTGTAAAACCGCATCTTGAACCATAACCAAAGCGGATGCTCCGCCATGCATCGAGGTTGCGGTAGTGATCGTCATCCCATATATTAAGGATGATATATCCGCCTGAAATTTTCTTTTCGACTTTCAGCATTCTTCTGTAGGCCTGATAGACACTGTGACCTCCGACTCCGTAGTTGCGAACAGGTTCCTGGATGTGAGCCGCGAGGTATTCTTCCCATGTTTCATTATTGTTTGCCTGACTGCAATGTGTGAAACTATTTCCATAAGTACGAATACGGCTGGGTTTGCCAGGGAAGTTAATAACTTTTCGGGCACCGTCGGATTCATAGTTATAGAACGCCTTGGAACCATCTACACCGGTACTGCCTATCGACTCATGATGGACCCAGCCCAGCTCGGAATCGTATTGAAAAATCTCGCCGGGGCGTTTGTCTCTGGGGCCGTACTGGCCGGTGATAAAATCTTCGACCCTCTGGCGGCCTGGTATAATGGAGCGGAGATATTCTCTGGCGCGTTCTTCGAAGCTGGTCTCCCTGCCTTTCACTATTCCTTCAAGAGATGAGACAGCTAAAGAAGTCCCAATCATCCTGCCTAAAAATTCACGTCTCTTCATTATATGACCTCCATAACAATACCATCTTCTCATTACTTTCATTACGTAGATAATACAATAAAGTTGCCAAATAAGAAACCAACAAAACATCCCCGCTCATCCAGCGAGGCTATGAAATCGATCGGCTGTTCTGCTCGCACCACGAGAGCCAGATTAAAGTAGTGGTTATTATCTTCTCATAGTGATATTCCTTGAAATATTAAGGATTTGTGATAATCTCGTGCTATGAAATACACCTTGAAAATAACGATTGAACGGCCAGGTATCAGTCCCCCGGCCCCTGGTGCACTAACAAGAAAGTATTGAAAAGGAGAGCACGATGAGAATTGGATTTACACGGCGAGATATGTTGCGGCTTATAGGCATCGGAGCAACGTCATTGGCGCTACCAAAAAAGCTACAGGGCGCACAGAAAGACGGCAAGGTTAAACAGGCGGCGGGAAAACCGTTAACCTTTTTCGGCTGGTCGGATACCCATATACCGGTCCATGGCGACGGGAGCAAGTTGTGGCCGGCCATTGAAGCTATGAATCTATTGCCGGGCAAGGCGTATCCAAAGAATATCGGCGGCGTTGTTGATAGGCCCGCGTTTGTATTTAATTGCGGGGACATTACTGAATGGCCTACGCATCAGGCAAAAAAGACTTATGAGGACCTGATTGCAAAACGATTGAGGTATCCCAGTTATGAAATACTCGGTAATCATGACGAGGCCGGGGCTGATGGCGTGGAGGGAGCACCACCGATTATGAAAGAGTGGTTCAAAAGACGTTATGGGGACCTGAGCTATACGTTCGATCAGGGCGGGATTCATTTTGTGTGCCCTTATTCGGCGTACGATGAGAGTCTGGGGAATCCGGCGCAGGACATAACGACCGAAGCGATGGATTTTATCAGGAAGAATCTGCACCGGCATTATTCGCCCAGCCTTGTGCCGGAAAAGTTGGCATCCATACCTCAAGGGACGCCTATCGTTGTGGCAACGCATTTATGTTTCGATGCGATGACCAATCGGGACGCCTTTGTAGATGCGCTGGGTGACGCGAATGTGATTATGGCGTTGGGCGGGCATTATCACAAGGCTAAGGTGACGCCTTACCGGGGTGTGAATTTTGTGCAGCTTCCGTCGGTAAATTCGGACTGGCCGGAGGTGACAGTGATTCGAATCACATCGAATCGGCTAATTGCGATTCCATATGATTACACTAAACGTCAATGGATAGAAAATCCCGGGAAGATTTTAGATGTGAAGATCTCGAGGTGAGCTCGGGCAAGGGCGTGAAGGTGAAGCAAAATGCCAAAACCGATTTGGTACTCTCATAGCAAATATATGGTGTGCCATAAGGACCGTAAGAAGTGTGCTTACCAGTGTATTATCAAGGGATTTCCCTTGACGGGAAAGTAGGTAATATGGTATAGATAATATTAGTGAAGCTTGTGCCTGCACAATCGAGCATCTGCGGATTTTGGTCTTCCAGCAGGCGCAATTCATGTGATTTTCCAAATAGAGGAGGAATTTATGTGTGTTATGTGAGGCACAAATTTTTAACGAGAAATCTGTGTTTCACATTAAAGATTTTACATTCCAATTAACAACCTATATTGGCTTTTTGAAGGAGGAATATTATGTGTAGGAAATTGATGTATTTGGTTTCTTTTGTTTTGTTGCTGGGTTTACCTCTGAATAGTGTAGCACAAGATACTGACCCGAGTCTTGTCGGTTGGTGGAAATTTGAGGAAGCAAGCGGAACGTTATATGACCAGAGCGATAATCATAATGACAGCACATCCGTTCAGGGCGTACTTTACCAGCAAGCCGGTCAAAAAGGGTTCGCTTTAGGCTTTGATGGAATCGATGACGATGTTACCGTAGGAGCTACTGGAAGACCAACTGATACATTCAGTTTCGGAGGATGGTTGAAAACGTCGGCTACTCACGAAATTGATTCGGAATCGACCTCCGGCACGGGTGGGGTAAATAATCAAAGATATGCATTCGACCCGCAACATGGAGGGGAAACAGATGGGGGAGCGGGACTGTCTGTCGGAACAAATGGTATTTTAGTTTATGAGCATGGCAGTGGTTATATGCCGGCAACCGCCGTATATCAGGATGATATAGGAAATGACTGGAATCACATCATGATAGTTTATGACAACAAACAGCCGACAATTTATCTTAATGGTAGTTCCGTTCGTACAGGCCTTACTTCTCCAAGGGAAGTGGTCAATGCGCCAATCCACTTTGGCGGAATGGCTTATGGTTTTTTTGAGGGCCTTATGGATGAGATACGTATCTACAACCGAGCGTTGTCAGCGGCCGAGGTAAGAAAGCTGGCGGCTCGACCAACTGCATCTAGCCCAATCCCGGATAAAGGTACCCTCTATGAGGATACGTGGTTGAGCATGAGCTGGTCGCCGGGAGGTAACGCAGCCTCGCACGATGTGTACTTCGGTGAGAATTTTGATGATGTTAGCGCCGGAGCTGAAAGCGTATTTCAGGGTAATCAGGCCTCGACGTTTTTCGTTGTGGGCTTCCCGGGATTTCCTTACCCGGATGGTCTTGTTCCCGGCACAACGTACTACTGGCGAGTCGATGAGGTCAATGATACCGAGCCGAACAGTCCGTGGAAAGGCGATGTCTGGAGCTTTAGTATTCCGCCCAAGACAGCTTATTTACCCGACCCTGCCGATGGTGCCGCCTCTGTAGCTCCGGATGTGGAGCTTATATGGACAGGTGGTTTTGGTTCGAAATTGCACTATGTATATTTTGGTGACAATTTTGATGATGTTAACAATGCCGCCGGCGGTCTTCCTCATAGTACTACGGATTACACTCCCGGTACACTTAAAATGGCCAAGACTTATTACTGGCGGATCGATGAGTTTGATATCTTCAACACTTACAAAGGTGACGTCTGGAGTTTCACTACCGAAGGTGCAGTTGAGCCCCTTGGCCCGGCTAATGGCGCTTTTGACGTAACGCAAACACCAATTCTAACCTGGACACCGGGAGTCTTTGGTGCATCGCATGATATTTATTTCGGCACAGATAAAGAAGCCGTAAATAACGCCGACACGAGTTCTCCCGAATATAAAGGCAGCGGGAACCTTGGTTCCGAGAGCTATGAATCCGGACTGCTTGAGTGGAATACTACTTACTACTGGCGCGTTGATGAGGCCAATAGCACAAACGCCGACAGCCCGTGGACAGGCCCCGTCTGGAGCTTTGCCACAGCCAGCTTCCTAATCGTGGACGATATGGAGAGCTATAATGACATTAATGAAGGTGAGCCGGGTAGTAACAGGATATATCTGGCCTGGGTGGACGGATTCGACAACCCGTCGGTAAACGGTTCCGTCGTTGGTAATGCTAATGCTCCATTTGCCGAGCAGACTATCGTTCACGGTGGTTTGCAGTCGATGCCGATGTCTTAT
>DAOUVA010000304.1 GCA_030667885.1 Phycisphaerae bacterium | reverse complement strand
GCGAGCAAATTGCTTTTACCGGCCAATATGATGGTAATACGGAGATATTTCTAATGCCGGCCGGCGGGGGTGTACCTCAGCGTTTGACTTTTACGGCAACGCTTGGCCGGGATGATGTGTCCGATAGAATGGGTCCAAACAACATCGTGATGGCCTGGAAAAACGATGGTAAGAATATCATTTTCCGTTCACGAATGAGTTCATTTAACAGCTTTAACGGCCAACTATATTCCGTTTCCCAATCAGGCGGGCTTCCTGATGAACTACCGCTTCCCCGCGGAGGTTTTTGCTCTTTCTCGCCGGATGATACTAAGTTGGCATACAACCGCATCTTTCGCGAATTCCGAACGTGGAAAAGATATCGCGGCGGTATGGCGGATGATATCTGGATTTATGATTTCGAAACAAAAAAAATCGAGAATATAACCGATAATCCCGCACAGGATATTGTCCCAATGTGGAGCGGTGATAAAATCTTTTTTCTCTCCGACCGAGATAAAAATAAACGCATGAACCTTTTCGTTTATGACCTCAATTCGAAGCAGACAGAAAAAATAACCGATTTCACTGATTTTGATATCAAGTTTCCGTCGTTGGGCAAAAAAGCAATTGTATTTGAAAACGCCGGCTTTATCTATCGCTTAGACATCGAGACTGAGAAGTACGAGAAGGTTATTATTCATATTCAGGAAGATTTATCCGGCGGCAGGGGTGGTATTGTCAGTGTTAGTGACAATGTCACCAATTATGAAGTTGCCCCTGACGGCAAACGCGCCTTGTTTGGCGCCAGAGGCGATGTATTTACCGTTCCGGCCAAACACGGTGCTGTGCGAAATCTTACGGAAACCCCGGGAATTCACGAACGAAATTCCAAATGGTCACCCGACGGCAAGTGGATTGCATATATATCCGACGCATCCGGTGAGGATGAAATCTATATTGCGTCTCAGGACGGCAGCTCAAAGGAAAAGCAGATAACAAGAAACGCCGAAACCTATAAATATAAAATAATATGGTCGCCGGACAGTAAGAAGATTCTATGGGGGGATAAACGGTTACGTCTGAGATTTGTAAATATAAAGAGCGGCAGGATTGTCGAGGTTGATAAATCTGATAAATGGGAGTTCAGGGGTTATTCCTGGGCGCCGGACAGCAGGTGGATTGTTTACACCAAATCGGAAACCGAGGCGATGGACAGGATTTATCTTTATTCGCTAAAGGATAAAAAATCCAGTGAGTTGACTGATGGCTGGTATTCGTCGAGCAATCCTGTATTCAGTTCAGATGGTAAATTCGTATTCTTTACTTCCGAGCGGGATTTCAATCCGATTTATAGCAGAACCGAATGGAATCATGCCTACAGGGAAATGTCTCGAATCTACCTTCTGACGTTGGCAAAGAGCACGGATTCACCTTTTAAGCCTCAGAGTGACGAGGTGGAGGTCAAAAAAGAAGAAAAAGCCAAAAAGGCGGATGACCAAAAGTCTGACCCGAACGACAATGCAGATAAACAGCAGGAAAAGAGGCAGAAGAAAGAAAAGCAAAACATTAAAGTGGATATTGACGGTATCAAGGAACGTATTGCCTCATTGCCCACGGAAGTTTCGAATTACAGCAATCTAAGTTCGGTCGGCGATTTTTTGTATTACAATCGAAGAGGAAGCAAAGACAGCGGAACCCTGCTGCTAATGTATAATCTGAAAGAGCAAAAGGAAACTGAGCTTGGCCGGATCGGCGGATATGAAATATCGGCCGACCAAAAAAAGATGCTCGTTGCTTCGGGCGGAAAATATGCCATTATCAACCTGCCCAAATCTAAAATCGAAATGAAAGAAACGTTAGACCTGTCCGGTATGGAAGTCAACCTTGATAAGAAAAAGCAATGGACGCAAATCTTTAATGAATGCTGGCGGCAGATGCGGGAGTTCTTCTATGTTCCTAATATGCATGGTGTTGACTGGAAAGCAATGCGTGAACGTTACGAGCCTTTGGTTGCTCATGTGAATCACCGGGCGGATTTGACTTATATCATCGGCGAGATGATAGGCGAATTAAATGTCGGGCATACATATGTGGGCGGTGGAGAATACCCGAAACCGAATAGGATAACAACCGGCCTGCTCGGGGCTGAAATTCAGCGCGATGCAAAATCAGGATACTACAGGATTGAAAAAATATTGCGAGGTCAAAACTGGGACAAGACTTTACGTTCGCCGCTAACGGAGATCGGAGTTGACGTAAATCAGGGCGATTATATTCTTGCCGTAAATGGCAAATCGACTGCTGATGTGAATAACATTTATGAGCTGCTTATCAATAAAGCGGGCAAACAGGTGACGTTGAAGCTCAATTCGAAACCGTCTGTCAAGGGTGCTCGTGATGTAGTAGTGGTACCGACCGGCAGCGAAGAGAATTTATATTATTATGAATGGGTGCAGAATAATATTGAAAAAGTAAGTGACGCCACCGACGGAAAGGTAGGATACATTCATGTCCCTGATATGGGGCGCCGCGGTTTGAATGAGTTTGTAAAGTATTTCTACCCTCAGATTCGCAAAAAGGCACTGATCATAGACGTTCGTGGTAACGGCGGCGGGAACGTTTCGCCAATGTTGATCGAGCGGCTCAGGAGAGAAATTACCATGGTCGATTTTGCCAGGAATGCTGCTCCTGAGTCGGACCCAGCCGCCATGATTTATGGGCCTATGGTGTGTTTGGCGGACGAGTTTTCCGCTTCGGACGGTGATTTGTTTACCTATCGTTTTAAGTGGCATAAACTGGGCAAAGTCGTCGGCAAACGAACATGGGGCGGTGTCGTAGGGATTCGAGGCTCTTTGCCGTTGTTAGATGGTGGTTTTCTCAATAAGCCGGAGTTTTCCCGTTATGATGTCCAAGGACAAAAGTGGATAATCGAAGGATACGGTGTCGAGCCGGATATTTATGTCGATAACGATCCTGCTAAAGAATATGCCGGGATTGATGAACAATTAAATAAGGCAATCGAAGTTATTCTCGAAGAATTGAAAACACAGGAGAAAGAGATACCGCCATTGCCGCCTTACCCGGTTAAGTGATTTGTGTTGAATTGCTAACAGAACATTGCTGCCGATAAGCAAACAAGAGAACATCTTGCTTGCGACGGCTTAATAACAACCGTTCCATTCCCAAATTGTGTCTGCTTTCGTAAACTATTGGCAATACTTCATTGGATGATGTATACTTTTGCAGGTTTTAATAGATTTAAGATGATTTGACAGCTTAAGGAAATGTTGTTCGCAGGAAAACATTTCCTTTCTTTCGAGGTAATAGATTTAATGTCAGGCGACCGAATTTTAACATATGTATTTACTCTTCCTATTTTCCTTATCTCTCTGACGGTCCATGAATATGCCCATGGCTGGATGGCCTATAGATTCGGTGATGACACAGCGGCAAGAATGGGGCGATTGACGTTGAATCCGCTGGCTCATATCAGTTTGTTTGGGACGATTATCCTTCCGCTTCTGGTGCGTTTTGGTTGGGCAAAGCCTGTGCCGGTCAACTTTTCAATCCTCAGCAAAAAGCAAATTTTTATGGTGGCTGCTGCAGGACCTCTTGCAAATCTATCGCTGGTTCTTATTCTGACCGTTGCTTTCCATTTATTTCATTTGTCGGCGATACCGCTGCTGGGAAGTTTTGTTTTGCTGGCTATATTTTTCAATATCATTTTGGCTGTTTTCAACCTGATTCCAATCCCGCCCCTCGATGGTTCAAAAATGGTTTATGCCAGTTTGCAATCTCCCGAAGCCATCAACATGTATCGAAACTTTTCCAGATATGGAATGTTTATCCTTCTAGGATTTATATTTCTTGGAGGATTTGAAAGAGTTGTTTTGCCGCTGGTTGACCTGTTTTTCAGCATACTTGGATTACCTTAGTCTGCCTAAGCGATTGAAAATATTGGAGCTGGCGGCGAAAATGAATAAAACAAGTGTATGAATGGAAAGAAAAGGGGCGGTTATGACACATTCAAGAAGCAAGTTTAGCGAAAATGCTCATTTCAAAAAGCCCACAAACTCTCATAGAGCGGATGTACATGGTGGTACGATTATTAACCTCCTCTTTGCTCTGATTTTTCTTGGGCTTATAGGCTTAGGCGTTTGGTGGCTTATCAAGAGCTTTGGACAGGCCGGAGAGCAATATACTCAGACAATGATAAATACCAAATACACTGCTGAAACTGTCAAGTGCCAGACAAACCTGCGAGCAATTGCTCAGAATATACAAATATATGCTCTCAGCAATGAAGGTTTTCCACCATCACTTCAGGCTTTAATTGAATGGAGCGGAAGTACACAGTTATTTAAATGTTCTTCTCCTGACGCCGGGGAATATGTTTATATCCCCGGTCAAAATGGCGACATGTCACCTGCGAATGTTCTTCTCTACGAGTCGAAGCCGGTTCATGATGGCCGATGCAGTGTATTGCGGCTGGGTGGGCAGATTGAATTGCTCACTCCTGAAGAGCTTCAGCAGGCCCTGGCCCAGACACAGGCCTCCCTGAGATAATCCGGCAGTATGAGAAGTTTGCCCGTATTTTTTAATTCTGCTGAGAACTCCTCTCATGTCGGTTTTGCATACTATTTTTTGTCGCCCACAAGCGGCCAGATTTCATCTATCTGAAAATGCACGAGATATTTATTCGAATCATCGTCGGCTGAACATATCTCCGGCTGTTTCTGTCTGAACATCTCGACTACCGATGTATTGGTTTCCTCTCGGAGTTTGGTCAGATACAGCCTCTTGCCGGTGTATCCTTCGCCTTTCTCAATGAACATGTAAGAGGCGTGCGGATTGGATTTGAGATTCATGTGGCTAAGACGCTCCTTCATAACAAATGCGATGGTTTTCTCGTCAATTACGTGCGGTTTGGCGTAAATGGCAAGATCAACCATTCCATCTGAATCAGCGGTGGCCAAAATACCAATACCTTGCGTATGTTCGAAATAATAGGACAGGCTCATAACAAACAGCTCCTTTGAATTATCTAATCTTCCTAAATAATATTCAAGTAACGACTCTGCACCAAAATACTTTAGTATCGCTCCATCTGCAATAGTCTTTTATGAATTAAGGCCCCGAAATCTCTGAAAAACAATAGGAAAAATTGACCTTCCGGGACAGACTTGATATTGTATGGGAAATGAGTTTCTTAACCAGCAATGAATACTGGTAAATTTAGATTGAGGCTAAGATGGTTCGACGTTCCGTTATAATTGTCAATCGAGTTCTTATCGTTATTTTGTTGTTAACTCTGCCGCTTATCTTAAATTGTTATAAAAGGAATGAAATTTCCCAGACCGATGCCTTGGACCTCTTATTTCAATCCGGTCATGTGGAACTCATACGACAGGTCCCGCTGAAGTTTTCTACTTATCATGTTCAGGGACTGGATATCACAGAGCAATTTTATTTTGTGACCTCAGTGGATACTGAGCAGGATCGCGCCTGGCTGTTTAAGATTGACAGGCAAAACGCACGCCTGATTTCAAAAGTAGAATTGACTGATGGCGCATTGATTCATCCCGGAGGCCTGCAGTATGACGGCCGTTTCCTTTGGGTCCCGAACGCTGAGTATAAAAGACAAAGCAGAACAATGGTCTATGGCCTCGACCCTGATACTTTGGAGATACGCACTTCGTTTGGGGTTGACGACCACATTGGAGCTGTTGCATCTGATGGAAAAAAACTTCTTTATGGAGTTAATTGGGACGCTCTTCATTTCTATACATGGGACATTAATGGACGTCAGGTAAGTAAAGTCGATTCCCCGACCTCAATGGCGTATCAGGATATAAAGTATTTTGCGGGTAAGCTTTTATGCAGCGGCCATAAGGACGATGTTTCCGCTGTAGATATTATCGACCCTGAAAACTGGACTTTGATCAAACGTTTCGATTTACCCAAAGATAAATGGAATAGCTCTCTAACTCGTGAAGGTATGGCTTT
>DAOUVA010000307.1 GCA_030667885.1 Phycisphaerae bacterium | reverse complement strand
ATTAGCTTCTCCTGTTTTTGGTGATTTTTGGTCTTAGACCGCCTTTTTATTTATCGGCAGATGAGGCGGCTTGAAATATCTAATGCTTGAAAAAAACATATTATGTTAGGTGGATTCAGCCTTTAATCAACCTGTTTGAGCCTATCAAATAAGGAGATTCCGATAAATCGGGGCAAAAAGTTGTATTTTGTAATCTGCTTAGTATAAAATCAGACTATAAGTTCAGGGCCTTGATGGTTTCTTCCAATGATAGCTCTGCATAGCAAATAACGGTATCAGCCGCACCGTAATAAATCTTGAGCTTCTTATCTTCATAGAGCAGGCCGCAGCTAAATACTACATTTCCGAAAAAACCATTAATTTCGTAGTCGGCTTCCGGAGCAAAAATTGGTCTTTGGGTCCTTGCGACAACCTTCCAGGGCTCCTTACTATCCAGCAATATTGCGCCAAGACAATAACGGTTATTCTGATCTACTCCGTGATAAACCTCCAGCCAGCCCTGATCAATCCTGAAAGGCACGGCGCTGGCGCCAATCTTTAATTCGTCCCAGTAGCCTGGGCGAGGCCCCATTAGACAACGATGGTTGCCCCAACAAAACAGGTCGGGTGATTCTGAAATCCAGATTTCCTGTTTTCCGAATAATGGTGAAACCGGCCTGTGCAGAGCATAGTATTTGCCTTCAACTTTTTCAGGGAAAATCACTACATCCTTATTATCAGGACAGAAAATAACGCCGTGACGCTCGAAAGAGTTAAAATCCTGAGTAGATGCCAGGTATGTTGTTACTCCGAAACGGCCGACACCAACGTAATTTATGTAATATCTGCCGTTAATAAGGCTGATTCTGGGGTCTTCAAGGCCAAAGGTTTCATAGTCATTTTCAGGGCCAAGAGCGGGGCGGTCTTCAATCTCAAAGCTGATGCCGTCTTTGCTTCGCGCCAGCCTTAGATGTGAAATAGACGTCAAATATGTTCCCCCGGGTGTTATTATTAACCTCGGGTCTGAAAAATCAATTTCCGGGTCGCCTTTCGAGAATTCTTTTATGACAAGCTGACCTTTATTGATATCGAAAATGGCGGTTTGTACGATGTCCGGCTTTTGGTTGATTGGTCTTTCAGCTATGCGGAGGAGTAGAAGAACCTCTTCTTTGAAACGAGTAACGCCGGCGTTAAAGACTCCGATAACTTCAAAGTCATCTCTGGAGGGCTTAACGTCCTCTGGTTTAATTATAGGATTATCAGGTGACCGGAATACTTTCACTTGGCAACTCCTTTAATTCTGAACTTTATGTTACAAATGCCCGACGCTGGTATCGGACAAATGGCTCTTAACAATATCGGCTTGTGGGAAGCTCTGCAATAACTTTTGCCTTCGATCCGGCTTCGCTCGGGGCTACGCCGCGACAAATTGGGTTTGTTTTGGCTTTGAATTGGCTTAAATTGGGTTTGTTTTGGCTTTAATTGGGTTTGAATTGGGTTTGTTTTTCCCAATAACCAATTGTCCCACTTGCACGTATTTACTTGTCACAAAAGAGCTTATGTTAATTTTGGCGTACTTGACTTTGGGTTTGTTTTGCATAAAAAGGGCTGATTTGTCGAACATTCTCTACAGTTGTAGAGGGCAAGCCCTTTCGATTGATTATTGATGATTTACTATTGATTATTGGGTATTTCATATCTCATATCCTTCGACTACACTCAGGACAGGTTTAGCTTTTAGGCAGGGAGTAAAAAACACTCGCTCTATAATTAGACGGGTGTGCAGTTTTGGACCGAAAATTTGGCTATTTTTTTGTATTCATCGCTCGTAACTCTTTTGTATGAAAGCAGATAAAAAGTTTTAAAAATTTATATTTTTGTTTTTGAGAGTGAGCGTTTTTGACTGAAAAAGGCTTCTGATTACATGGATTTTAAGGATGTTTGTCGTATCGGATTAAGTATACGGATAAAAAGAAATAGATCAAAGATATAGTTCTTCTGAGGATAGCCCCTACTCTTCAGCTTGAGTTTGGCCAAAAGTAAAACGATAAAACACCTTTCAGAGCCGTCCTATGAAAAATGCTGAGCCAGGCTAACTTTCTCCAGTTTTATGTGGACTTCCTCTACCATTGTTCTAAATCAAGTGGGGCTTATACCGAATCAATCAGTATAAGCCCCGAATTGACACAAATCTGCAATATCAACTATGCAATCTTAGCTGCCGGTTCAGGCTCACGGTGCCGGAGGATACAGACGGATATCGTCGAAGTACATCATACCTGAACCACCAGCAACAGGATTGATTCTGTTACCGAAACCAATAGTAATCGTGTTAACACTGGTAAGGTTAACACCCTGGTCCGCAAACGCCTGGAGATCAATAGTCCATTCGGTCCAGGCCGTTACCTGTGCTGCATTAGCATCAGGATTATCAACACCAGCGGTGCCGTTGAGGACAACATACATCGTCTCAGCAGCATTGGCCGCATCGCCAATATACCAAATCACCAGTGTGTTGACGCCGTTCTCTGTCCAGTTTCGCCGTGAGGTCAGTGTTTTCTCAGCCTCGGATTTACCGACAGCGTTGTCATAGTAAAGCGACATCGACTGATTACCACTGTGAACAATTATTCGCTCGACAAATGGAGGATCTAAATGACCAACCTGAGAACCGTTTGTCGGATCGTCGAATCCGTCCACCCAGGCGTTATAAATCCTGTTACTTCCGGGCTCACCTTCATTAATGTCATTATAAGATTCGAAGTCATCCACAATAAGGAAGTTGGCTGTCGTAAAGCTCCAGACGGCCCCTGTCCACGGGCTGTCGGGATTGGCGGCATTAACCTCATCGACCCGCCAGTAATACGTGCTTTCCCAGGCAAGCTGGCCCGGCACGAAGCTCTCTTCGCCCAGCGTCCTGGCGCCTTTATACTCGGGGGAGGCCTTGGTGGCATTGGCGAGGGCATCTGCATCAGTCCCGAAATATACCTCGTGAGAGGCTGCCTGAAGTCCCGGCTTCCACTCGAGAGTGGGTGCCTGCGTGACCCCTGTAGTAAGATTACCCGGCTTTGCACCGTAGGCGGTTAGCGGCTCATACGGCGACAGATAGGTTCCGGCAACGATTATTCGATCCGGGATGCCGGGACCTTGCCAGGCAACCTGGCAGTGGTCGCCACCGCCGGCTTCTTTCCACAACGCCATTATGTAGTACCTCTCGCCGCCGATTAGTGGGATGGGATCGGACTGCTGCTCGCCGCTATCCCACGCATTTAGGTCCGCCCAACTGCTTTCCTCAGCGACCAGCACGACATTGCTCGAATCGTCGTCGGTACTCAACCACAACTCGCCATGATCGTCGGTGTTGAGCCAGAACGTATAGTCGCCAGTGTCGGGCACATAGATCCAGGCTTCAATCCGGCCTCCATAGTCGTCGGTATCCGGCCCATTCCACGAGAATTCGGTGATCGTCTCTGTCACGTCGGGATTGTTCGGGTAGCGCGGGTCGTTCTTGAGAGTGTTCAGATCGATACTGCTGATGTTATTCCAGCGTTCGGCGATGGCTGTGCCCAGTCCGGGGAGTGTTGTTGTGAAACTCCAGATGTCACCGGTGCGTGCGACTGCTCCATCGAATTCATCAATGCGCCAGTAGTAAGTTGTCTCCGGAGCAAGAATTCCCGGATCGAAGCTCGTAGTGTTGGTGGTGGTCAACTGGCCTTTGTTTGTGTCGCCTGTACCATTGTTCACATCTTCGAAACTCTGGCCGAAATACAGAGTCTGCATTTTCGCTCCAAGACCCGCCGCCCAGTTCAGGATTACGTCCGTGGCGACAAAACTGGCACCGTCAGACGGATAGGGTTTATGGGCATTGCGGAATGGAACCGAGAAACTCCAGATATTGCCTTTCCAAGGACTGTTCGGGTCCGCATCATTAACTTCGTCGATTCGCCAGTAGTAAGTTGTTCCCGGCACAAGGCCGTCCGGATAGGCGAATCCGGGAAAGCCGACAATGAAAAACGCTGAGTCCTCATTGCCCTGGAAGGTATTGCCAGTGCCGTCATTCACATCAGCAAAACTCTCACCGAAATAGACGTCGTGTGAAACTGCGGTGTCGCCTGGTGTCCAGGTGAGGGTCGCCCACGTCTCGTTATAGATCGCGCCCTGGGCCGGACTGGGATTGTACGCTGAGACAGTGGCATTTGGAATAGGAGGTGGACCTACGCCCAACCAGATGTGATCGTAATAGGCATCTATATCACTGCCGGCGTGGTCAAAACACCAATCTATGTCATCGTCGAAAACTCCGGTTCCACCTACCGTAGCACCGGTGTGTTCGTATTGATAAGTATATGTCTGCGGCTCGGTTGTCAGTTCAATTCCAGCCTGAGTCCAGAATGTCTGCCAGTTATGCAATGTCCGCCCCATTAGCATTACAGTAACGGTTCTCGGGGCGTCCGCTCTGGCCATGAAGCTGATCGTATAGGTTACACCCTGCTCAAGTTTCAAGAATGATTGATAAACCTGTAAAGAGCCCGTGGCACCGGGAGGCATGGCGACCTGTAACGCATTTTCTCCTGACAGGGCAGCTCCCTGAACTACCGACAAACCAGTGAAATTGGCGCTCTCCCACAACCACCAGTTTGTATTCACATCGCCACCGCCGCCAGTCACAAACGGCTCATCGAACTCCCAGTTGCGAATCTGATTTTGGGCATTGACAACAGTTCCAGATAGCCATAGCCCCAAGACTAAAACAGTACAGACCAAATAAATCAATTTCCTATGCATAATAGTCCTCCTAAAAAAGTTGAGATAAAAAAGACTTATAAGATTTTTCATCTTTGTAAATCTTAATTCACATTCGTCCGGCACGTTCCTTATGGCTTGAAAATACCTCCTCACCTTCTAAAACAGGATATTCCATATACACTTGACTGAAATTCTCCTGCAAACTTCGAATCTCACAATACCGTAATTCCATCTCAATGTCAACAAATATTACGGCAGGTTCAACATACAGTGCTCTTAATTAAAGGCTGAAAGAGGAGTGTTAACGTTCTACAAAATACTGCTTTTTTTCGGTGACATCTTGACACCATTTTGACACCACAAATGTTAATTTTGCCTATATCGAGTCCGAATAAATGGTAATTTTTTGCGAAAATACAGATATTTATTGAAAATATCAGTGTTAAGTATCCGGAGGATCTTTTGTGACCTTGTGTGAGGTGCAGGTGACCGTTACAACCGGCCTTGTGGATGTGTATTGTACTAAATAAGCAACTTATACGCAACCAAACAAGAACGGAATTTTCAGTAGTTACAGGTTTGAATTTTAACGTCAGTCGTGATTATTGAAACGCCTTAACTGCCGGCTATTTTTTGGTAGTGATTATGTGAAGGATGAACATTTGCCGGGTTTTATTCTTAGTAAGGCCGGGTATAAGAATGGCATCGTTGGTGCGGTTCCAACGCGGGGCGCCGTCGATGCGGATGTCGCCGCTGTATGAACCCTTGTCTATACCTTCGCTGCGAACGAAGGCGCCGTCACTTCGCCGATATACGGCGTAATAGTTTTTGTTTTTGCTCCCGTAGCCGTTGACAAACCAATCGCCATTAGGAGAGAGTGAAATATCGCCCTCCGGTTTGGGAAACATTTCGGGAGTGCCTATCTGACCGATGATCAGTTTCTTTTCCATGTTGTAGAGAGCTTGCCTGTCCCCTACTCTGCCGATGAGTATATTGCCCTCATCCCATTCAGGATGGCCGCCGATAAATTGCTCGTGCAGGGTCAGCCCTGTGCCGTCGGCATTGATCGAACATGGCGTGTTGACCTTGTCGCCTTTGTCGCGCATTCTTTTACTCCATCCGCCCCGTACGAAGAAGTAAACACAATCGCTATCTCGGTTCCAAAGCGTATGGTTGATGAACAACCCTGTGTGATCTAATTCGGGTCTGCGCTTTTTTAACTCCTTTTCGAGT
>DAOUVA010000258.1 GCA_030667885.1 Phycisphaerae bacterium | reverse complement strand
TCTATGAATATGTCCTCAAGGCTCATCGGAATCTCCGTACAGCTCGATGGCTTGAAAGTATCCAGAACGGTCTGCTTCTGCCCGTTCCAGTTCGCAACGGTTATTACCATCTCACGGCCGTCGATTTGTTGATTTACAATCTCCTTAAGATAGAGATTTTGCGGCGCGGCTTCCGGGAAGATTACTCGTAATTTTTTCACCCGCTCCTTAAGCCCTTCCAATGGACAATCCACAACAAGCTTTCCGGCGGCAAATATTCCAACCCTATCGGCGATTCGCTCGACATCACTGAGTATGTGAGAGCTGAATAAAATCGTTCGTCCCTGCCGCTGAATAAGGTCGATAGCAAGCTCAAGGAACTGCCTCCGGGCTATGGTATCGAGCCCTAATGTCGGGTCGTCGAATATAAGCAGCTCCGGATCTATCGCCAAAGCAAGGGCAAGGTTCAGTTGTGCCCGCATCCCGACGGAAAGCTCTTTTACCCTGCGGTCGGTAGGCAGGCGAAATTTTGCTATCAGATGCTCAAAAAACTCATCATTCCAGCTCATAGAAAGGTCTTTGCATAGCTTTATAAGCCTGCCCACTCTATAGTTCTGGATAAGATTGTGCCCTTCGGCCACGTATCCGATGCGGCTGTGCAGCTTCGCCGATAGTTCACTCGATTCGGTATCCAACAGAAAAGTCTGTCCCCGCGTCGGCTGCTCCAGACCCAGAAGTATCCTGATAATCGTTGTTTTGCCTGCGCCGTTTCGCCCCAACAGGCCGTAAATGCAGCCTTGCGGTACTTTTAGATTGATGCCGTCCAGGACGCACCGGCCGTCGAAGTATTTGACAAGGTTTTCAATTCTGATAACGTTCTGGTCCATTAGGTCATTCCTTCCCGGAAGGCAAATTGAATTTGGCTACTGCGCTATTGAACCACTCCAACAGCGTTTGACTTTCAATCTGCATATGATATGCATCTACCGCTATCCGCTCAAGTTCTTCAGAAATGAGTTTTTTTCTGACTGACCTGCTCAAATTACTGTCAAGATTAGCCACAAAAGCACCCGCGCCGGCCTTGGTAACAATAATGCCCTGCTGCTCCAACTGCCGATAGGCCTTGGCTATCGTGTTGGGGTTTATGGCAATCTGTCCTGCCAGTTGCCTCACGGTGGGCAGCTTTTCATTTTTAATAATCCTGCCTAAGGCAATGTCCCGCTTGACATGGTCTATTATCTGCTGATAAACGGGTCTGTCTGAGGCATTGTCTATACGAATCTGCATAAGTCACCATTAATATATGTACTATTTCAACTATTACAAGTATAACACAAATTTACCCTTTGTCAAGCCCCGCCGAAAAAAAAATTAAAAAATATGAAAAAAATTTGAGTGCGAAAAAACCGCGATTTTCTTAGGTGGTTTTTGTGAAAGTTGGTGCTTTTCTTACGACACCAAACAACGAAAGCCTGCTTCGCAGCCACCTGCAAAGCTGTCCATCCATTGAACCGTTGCCGGGCCGAAGGATGTTTTAAAATATTTTAGGACCGCAGGTTTTGCAGTCCTTTGCGCTTTTCGTAGTCGTTGTTGTATTAGTAGTCGTGTTGTTATTAATAGGCACACGAGATACGGCAGTTCGCCTCGGATAAAATCCGTTAAAGGGAATTTCAAGATTCCCGCCGCCTTTTATCTTCACAACAACTGTATCGGTAAAAAGGGTCGCCCGATTTCTTTGGGTCGGGGGCATGATACTCAACTCAATCTCATAACCATCGTTAAGCTTTTGTTTACCCAAAACCTGTACGATACCTTTTTTGGAGCGCACTGATTCAAGCTCAAAAGCATCCTTATAATTGTTTTGTATCCGGACTTTCTTTGTTACTGCACTTTGCGCTCGGGCCTCGCGAATCACAATCGGATGCGGCGCTACGTTGAATCTTGGTAACGCGTTAACACTGATAGTGACAGTCTTGCATTCCGGATGAGTCAGTTCAATCTCGATAAGCCCGTTCAAATATTGTTCCAGTTTGGCCATATCGACCATTGGCTGAAGAACAAAACTCGTCGCCATCGCCGAAGGATTATAGGCGGCGGTTATAAAATTCGAGGTCGATTTGAAACTGCGTATTGAAAAAGGCTGATTGTCAAGGCTGCTAAGGGTTATTTGCGGACAGCCGCCATTTTGATGCTTAAGTGAAAGGCTCAACGCCTTCGGTTCGAAATTAACCTTCGCCGCAATCCTGGCCTCTATGTTCAGAGCAATCTTCGGATTTCGCCTGTCGTTGCTGTGTACGAACAACTGCTTCTTGGTGTTGCCGTATGGCAGTTCAGCATAATATCTCACTCTCAACGTACCGCTTTCGCCCGGTGCATATTCAGCTTTGTCCAATGAAAACGGCGTACAGCCGCAAACTTTAGTAATCTCTCCTATTTTTAGAACGGCGTTTCCGGTGTTGGTAAATCTGAACTCGCAAAGATGGTTTGTTTCCGGGCCTACGTCGCCGAAATTATGTGTTACTTTTTCAAATGCAATTCCAGGCGCCGCTGTGACCATGCGTTGTGACGCTTGTTGAGATACCTGTTGAGATGCCTGTTGGGATCCTTGTTGATTTATCGCCGCCCAGGTCTGCTGTTGGAACCAGTCGGGGTTGAGAGTTCTCGGCTTCATCGCCTCTTCTTCACAGCCGGCCTGTAAAAATAAAATACAACCCATCACAAGAATAGTAAGAACAGTTAAAGTCAACCGGTTCGGCTTCATATTTCTTTTCTCCAGGTCACATTATGACGAGACTCTCAGCTAATTGGCGAGAAGTTTCAACTTAAACTTAAAAGAACACCTCTGACAATATGATTGTTCAGATGACCTCCTCACTGGCCCCATCGGGATTTTATTAATTATATTATTATACCCGAATCGGCCCCAAAAGTCAAACCTATTCATGGTCTTTTGCAGCTTTTTTCAGTGTCCAAATCGGCCTCTTTCGGCCCATAATAACCGCCCATTCGGCCTTGAATATGCACTTTGGAAAGCCTCCGCAATATTCATAAAAAGACCATAAAGACAGGTGAATCCGTCTCCTGCAGAGAACAAATTATAGGCCCTGGCAACCCTGCTATCCAAGAGATAGATTATTGTTTGTGAGGGATTGACTCTGCGAACAGGTCAATTCCGGTACTAAGGCTGATTTAAACAAATACAATGCCAAATATTTTTTAGATCTTTGTCCTTGACGAGAACACTTTTAAGTGATAATTGATAATTGATAATTGCCCCTTTTCCGGGGGGATGGTAATATTATCAGTTATAAAGGACTGAATTAGGTTGAAAGGAGGCCATTATGGCAAGGAAAGTTCTTAGCGTAGTAATTATCGTCTTATTGAGCGTATCGCTCGGATGCCAGCAAGCTGACAGCGGAAGAGGCCAGCTTATAACGAGTCAAGACACAACGCCAATCGGAACTAAGATCTCCCAAGCGGGCGAGACCGACATTGTCGAGCAGATAGCAATCAATAGGCGGGCATATCAGCAGGGACTGGAATTGCTGATAAGATATTACACCAGAACCGGCAACAATATGAAGCTTCATTGGGCAAACGAGGAATTAACGGCGCTGGATTTGATACCGCAATACAAGTACATTATTGTAGCCGAAACACTCGAATCTAATTTGAGAGCGAGCACATCGATCCCGGAAGCAGACGACCTGTATCAGGATGCACTGAAGCTTGAACGGGAAGCCACTATATTGCTCATCGGCAAAAATAGCAACAAATTACGTGAAGCATTGGATAAATACGACCGGCTGATTAGGAGTTATCCCACCAGTGACAAAATTGATGATGCTGCGTTTAATGCCGGTGTAATTTACGAACATTTTCAGGATTACTCGATAGCACTTCTCTACTTCAAAAGGGCTTTTCAATGGGACCCCGAAACACCTCATCCTGCCAGGTTCAGATCGGCACGTATTCTGGATAAACGCCTGCACCGCAATGCCGAAGCACTGGAGCTCTATCGCGAAGCCATAAACACCGAAGGCAAGTATGGAAAACGCAGAACATGGGTAGAGTATGCAGAAGAGCGAATACAGGCATTGTATAAAACCGAGGGTAAAAATAACTGATGTAAAAAAAAGTTTGAGATAAAGACTTTATCATTATAAACTCGGGCCTGGCTGATATCAGGCCCGTTTTTTTATGGGATAGAAGGGAAACCCGCCCTGAGGCAATTCAAGAGAAATGTTGTCGGAATTCGAGAAAAAGGTCGCCGATTTTATAAAAACCAATGAGCTTTACGGCTCCGCGGATAAAGTCTTGTTGGCGGTTTCCGGAGGAGCGGATTCAACGGCTCTTCTGTATGCAATCTCGGCAATCAGCAGTAAGAATATTCTCAGGCCCGAGTTACTCTGTGCTCATATAAACCATCAGTTGAGAGCAGCCCTGGCGGATTCCGATGAAGATTTTGTCATCTCACAGGCCGCCGGCTTGAAGCTGGCCATAACAACAAAGCGAGTGAATGTGCGCGAGTTTGCCGCTCGCAAAAAGCTGTCGACTGAGACGGCCGCCCGGCAGCTGCGGATTAAAAATCTTATCGAGATTGCAAAAGCCAACAACTGCAGGACAATAGCAACCGCACATCATAAAAATGACAACGCCGAAACCCTCTTACAGCGATTGAGCCGCGGGACAGGCTTTCGAGGACTTGGGGGTATTTGGCCGATGCATATTTTTAATAATGAATTCAAGTTTATAAGACCGTTGCTGTGTGTCGATAGAAATGAAATTATTCAATATCTCCAGCATCGGAATCTAAAATGGCGGCAGGACCATACGAATGCCGATTGCACATACAGAAGAAACTACATCCGGCATCAGCTCCTTCCCGAGCTGCAACAAGACTGCTCCCGCTCACTCGTCGAGCGATTGTCCGAGTTGTCCGAATCCGCCCGTGGGTTCTATAAGCTGATTTGCCGTAGTGCGGATGAGGTTTGGCCGAAAGCCGCTGATTGCACCGGCGAAAAAGTAACGCTGGATGTAAAAATGCTTTTGGCTCAACCGCAACCGGTAATAGTTGAGCTTCTTCGGCGGGGCTTGACTGCTCTCGGCTGCGGCGAGAGAAATTTAACACAATATCACTATGAAAAAATATTACAATTAGCTCGGCAAAAAACCAGCGGCAGAAAAATAGATATGCCGGGCGAATGTGTGGTTGCCGCCGAATACGGGAAAATAATCTTTTCGCCGCCTGAAAAAATATCTCACTCCACCGAGCTTATTGACAAAAGTATCACACTGGACATCCCGGGCCAAACAAGGATCGCCGGGTATTCGATAGAGGCTGCTGTCTTTCAGGCAGATGAGGAGAATTTTGAAAAATTTAAAGCGGAAAAAAATAATTTCATCGAATGGTTTGACCTTAATAAAATAAAACCTCCCTTGCTTATCCGTCTTCGAAAAGCAGGTGACAGGTTTTTTCCTTTGGGCTTGAACGAAGAGAAAAAAGTGGGCAAATTCATTACCGCTGCCCGGATTCCAAAGCAGGTTCGACAAAACCTTCTTATCGTTGCAGACAGCGAAAAGATAATCTGGCTTTGGCCGATTCGAACATCCGAGCAGGCTAAAGTTACCGGCGAAACTCGAAAAATCCTCCAACTGCGAATTACCGATATGCCAAAAACCTCAAAAAAGAACGAGAGGAAACAAGTATGAAAACATTGAATTTCTCACGTCGCAACTTTCTGAAAGCCCTGGGATTAGGCGCAACCACACTGGCTGCAAACGGCTGCGCGAGCATCACCCGACTGAACTCCGCAGAAAAACCAAACATCATTTTCATCCTGGCCGATGACCTGGGCTGGGCCGAGCTGGGCTGCTACGGCAACAAGTTCAATGAAACCCCCAATCTCGACAAACTGGCAAGCCAGGGTATGAGGTTTACCGAAGCTTACGCAGCAGCTCCTGTCTGTTCACCTTACCGAGCGGCCCTGATGACGGGGCAATATCCCGCAAGGCTCGGCATTACCGACTACCTGAGGCCAAACGACGCCAAACACCTTTCGACCGATTATGTCACTATCGCCGAAATGCTCCGCCGGGCCGGCTACAAAACTTGCATCATCGGCAAGTGGCATCTCACCGGTTACGCCAACCACGGAGCTAAAGAAGTAAGCCCCGACCTTCAGGGCTTCGACGAAGTAATAGTCTCGGAAAATCGCGGCATCGGCGGCGGAAGCTACTTTCATCCCTACCACTTCAACCGCGAAATCGAAAAACGTCTGCCCGGCAAAGAATATCTCGTTGACCGCTGCAATCTCGAAGCGGTAGAGTTTGTCGCCCGGCACAAGGACAGCCCGTTCTTCCTCTACCTGAGTCATTACGCCGTCCATACGAGATTGTTAGGCAAAGATGAGCTTCTCGCCAAATACGAAAATAAACCCGGCGCCGGAAAAGGAAACAGGGCCAGGCTGAACAACCCGCATCTGGCCGCACAGCTTGAGAGTATCGACGAAGGTGTGGGTATGATTATGGACAAGC
>DAOUVA010000386.1 GCA_030667885.1 Phycisphaerae bacterium | reverse complement strand
CGCAGATGATTTACGCGGTGGCCGATATCGTCTCGTTCTTAAGCCATATTATGACACTGGAACCTGGGGATGTTATTGCGACCGGCACACCTTCCGGCGTGGGCCTGGCCACGGGCAATTATTTACAGCCGGGAGATAAAATCGAATGTTCTATTGAAAAGCTGGGAACACTGACAAACACGCTCGGCCCCAGGCCGGAAAAATTCTACGAACCGCTCACATAAAAGTGTATAAGAGCATAAGTGCACAAGGGCATAAGAAAGGCGATTGTTTTTTTTGGAAAACCTCATTACATTACCGCTTTGGTTTTTCATCCTCTTTTTTCTCGGTCTGTTTTTTATGCCGCTTATACTCCAGTGTACCCCGCGGTTCATCGGAAAGCCAGCCGTCGCTGTCCATATCGTAAAACTCCACCTTCATCGTCTCGGCATCCACTTTCGAGTGAACGGAAGCCATTCTTCGCTTCTCGCCGTCGGCGGGGGTATATTCGAGCCTTGCGACGGCCTTCTCGCCATCGGCATCCCAGGCGCCTTTGGCTATACCGCCTCTGTTATCAATACCAATCTGGACCACCTTAAACTCAGCCGGATCGTAGTAAAGCATACCGCGACCCTCGAATTCGCCCATCTTAAAGCCCCTAGTAATAATATTCTTATTGAGTCCCCACTTATAGAAAGAATGAATCTCTCCGCCCTGCTCGGTCGTTGCCTTCCAATCGCCGATGAGCCATTCAAAGCCGCCCATAGTTACAAGCTCGCCCAGACTCTGCTGGCCGCCGGCGCCGACGGTGAGAATAACAACGATAGCCGCTCCGGCCAGAATAGTGTTCCTTAAAACGGCGTTAATTTTCGTGGATTTCGGTCGTTCCATTGCAGTAAAGCTCCTCTCATTAATCTGTTAATGTGCACACAAAGAACCTTGCCACATCGGCAAGCTCATTTCGAGTAAGATAACAAATGTATGCAGAAATGACTACTATTTATCTAACACGTTTAACGTAAAGTTTGGTATTGCAAATAATCCGCAGAATTGCGCGCCAATCTCATCACACTTCATCCTGAGTGTCGCTCAAGGAATATGACCTCTCAATGATCCAGCCGCTTTATTCATATTCTTTGAGCAGCAAGCTGATCTTTGGGGCAAGGGCTCTATCACGTTCCAAACTGTCATTGGGTCCAAGCTGTCATATCCATGCACGAGAACGTGACGGAAACCGATGATATTTTGATATTCAGGAATCCGGGCGGCAACAGCCGGCGCGACTTTCTCCAGAACAATTAAGGCCTCGCCAATAATCTGCAATTCGCGTTCCACTGCCGAGCGAAAGGCGCGATCATTGATATAATCGTCAACCGTTTTATCATTGGTGAATTCGAGCAAAAACTCACAACTGCTGAGCATATCATAAAGATATTTTTCAGGCTCATGATGCGGTATAGATTTGTTTCCTGGTCTGGTTGACCTGGCGGATGAAATACGGGTTACGCAGGCCGCCCGGCTCAACAAGATCGATCGGACGGGCAAACAGCTTTTCCAGAGCACGACGTAAATCAAAATAATTGTCGAATCGACGCTGAGCTACCTCACTGTCAAATTCGACAAGAAAATCGATATCGCTTGATTTGGCAAAATCACCCCTCGCGGCAGAGCCGAACACATCAAGCCTCTCAACGTGATACTTTCGGCACAAAGCTACCAACGCTTCATGGTGTTTGTCAATTAAGCTGACCATTTAATCCTCTTACTTCTGTAAATTCCAATGTTCTAATATTTGAATCCTGTATGTTTAGCTTACATATTTATCGAACATTTTTCAAGTAATCTGTACAGTAAAATTGAGCATTTTTCGACAATAAACGCCGGCAATCATTTGAATTTATTATTGATTATTTGGTTTTGACAGTGATTTGGGTGTATAATCGCCCCGGATAAGAAAGAACAGGCTATAACGCAATTGTTCATAAGGAAAGGGTATATTGTGAAAGAATTGAAACCGGGACATAAACGGCTGGCGGTGGTATTGGCCGGGGTGATAATGTTAATTAGCGTCCGCGCTCAGGCCACGGGCGGCTCGATAGAGATTTATAAACAAAATCCTGCATACTGGCAGTATAAGGGTAAGCCCGTACTGCTGATAGGCGGTACTGTTGACGATAATTTGTTTCAGATTCCGAATCTGAAAGAGCACCTTGATCTGCTGAAATCCGTCGGCGGCAATTACGTGCGCAATACGATGTCGGCCCGGGACGAAGGCAACGTCTGGCAATTCAAGAATGTAAACGGCAAATACGACCTGGATAAGTGGAACGGCGAATACTGGCAAAGGTTCGAGAACTTCCTCAAACTAACACGGGAGCGGGACATTATCGTTCAGATAGAGGTCTGGGCATTCCATGATTTCAATATGAATCACTGGAAGAATAACCCATGGCGGCCGAGCAATACGGTCAGCTATAACACATCGAACACATCGCTTAAAGACAGCTATGGCAATATCGGAAAGAAAAAGCACGATTTCTTTTTCACCGTGCCCAAACTGAATAACGACCGTGTAGTGCTAAGTTACCAGCAGAAGTTTGTGGACAAGATGCTCTCTTACACGTTGTCACATAACCATGTGCTCTACTGCATAACCAACGAGATTCATCCGCAGTACTCGCCCGAATGGGGGTGGTATTGGTCGAAATACATCAAGGATAAAGCCGCGGCCGTGGGCCGACAGGTGGAAACAACCGAGATGTACTGGGAGATCGATTTAAAAAAAGAGCAGCAGCGTGCGTCACTGGATCACCCGGAGATTTACTCATATTTCGAGGCTTCACAGAACAGCGCCAAAAGGGGCCAGGAAAACTGGGACAATCTCCAGTTTGTGTATAAATATTTGGCCGAAAAACAACGGCCCATCAATCATACCAAGATATACGGTGCCGACAGTTGCCCTTGGGAGAAATCAACTACTCGCCACGCGAGCGAATGTTTCTGGCGAAATATCCTGGGCGGGTCGGCTTCCAGTCGTTTCCATCGGCCGCCTTACGGCATGGGCTTAGGTAAGAAGGCCCAGGCACATATAAAAAGTATGTGTCTGCTCACGGCGGAACTTGACATCTTCAATGCTGTGCCGGACTCCGGGAGCCGATTGCTTTCCAATCGAAGCGTCAACGAGGCCTATCTGAGTTATATCCCCCGGAAGCAATACGCCGTGTACTTTCCCAATGGCGGGTCGGTGGATTTGGACCTCTCTGAGGCCACCGGACAGTACGATATGAAGTGGCTGGACATCGCCCAAAGTAAATGGGGCGAGCAGCAAGTCGTCCGGGGCGGGCGAAAGGTAACTTTGTGCGCACCGGGTAGTGGCCATCGGGCCGCTCTGCTGACCCAGGAGACCAGCCTGTACGAAAACGAAAACGCGAATCGTATCAGGCCGTATCTGAAGAATCCTCGCTACTGGCAGTATAAGAGCGAGCCGGTATTGCTTCTCGGCGGTTCAAAAGATGACAGCCTCTTTCAGATTCCAGACCTGAAGGAGCACTTGGATATACTGGCGGGTGTAGGCGGTAATTATATTCGTAATACCATGAGTTCAAGAAATACCAAAGGATTTGAGGTTTACCCGTTCAAAAGATTGCCCAACGGCAAGTACGACCTGAACCAATGGAACGATGAGTATTGGAACCGTTTTCAAAACCTGCTCAAATGGACTGCCGAGCGTGATATTATTGTGCAGATTGAAGTATGGGATCGGTTTGATTATACCGACATGAAAGGGCCATGGAAAGGGCCACAGTGGAAACCCCACCCTTTCAATCCGGCAAACAACACCAACTACACGGAAGCGGAATCCGGCCTGGCGACAGTGTATATGCAACATCCCGGTCAAGACAAGCAGCCGTTCTTCCATACCGTACCGGAAATGGATAACAACCAGGTAGTGCTTCGCTATCAGAAACGGTTTGTGGATAAATTGCTCTCTTGCAGTTTGAAATACGGCAACGTCCTGTACTGCATGAACAACGAAACGAGTACATCAACGAAGTGGGGGCAATTCTGGATGGGGTACATTAGGCGAAAGGCCGCCGAAGCCGGTGTCGATGTTTATGTAACCGATATGTTCGATGTCGGCTGGGAGCTGGAAACCGAAGAAAAATTCCTGCTCTCTTTTGATAGGCCTGATATTTATACATTTCTCGATATCTCTCAGAACAACGCCATGAAGAACTCCGTCCTAGGGCATTGGAACAACATCCAATTCGTTCGCAATCGCATAGCCGGACATCCGCGACCTATCAACAACACCAAGATTTACGGTTCGGACGAAAGACAACTCAGCAGATATCACCAGAGAGTCTTTCAGAGAAGAGGCACCGCCGCGGCAGAGAACAGCTTCTGGTTGAACATTATCGGTGGATGCGCGTCGGCACGGTTCCACCGCCCTCCCGCGGGTATCGGGCTCAGTAAAAAGACGCAGGCTAACATTCGGAGCATGAGGATGATTACGGATAAGATGAATGTCTTTACCTGTACGCCAAGTAACAGTCTGCTTTCCGACAGGCAAGACAACGAGGCATACTGTCTTGCAAATCCGGGCACCGAATACGCCGTCTATTTCCCCAAAGGCGGCGAGGTAACGCTGGACATCGGCGCAATGACCAAGCCGGCTACAGTTCGCTGGCTGGATATAATGAAAAGTAAATGGTCAGGCCCAGAACGTATTAAAGGCAAAAGCAAAATAACGTTAACTTGTCCATCACAGGGCTATTGGGCGGTATTGGTTCGCTAACAAACCGGGTGCTAAGGTGAAACGGATAAAGAATACTGGAGAAATATATACGGTCAGCCAGATTAACTCTTTAATCAAGGCGGCCCT
>DAOUVA010000275.1 GCA_030667885.1 Phycisphaerae bacterium | reverse complement strand
CGTGCCATAACGGCAGCAAACCTGACGACGACCAGAAGATTCCCGACCTTCGGGGTGACCAGGATATGCTCATTGCGTATAAAAACGGAGTCCCTAAAGCCAGATTGATCCGTGGCGTACCTCGGGAAGAGCTTGTCAAAGTATTTGGTGGGGTCTTCGAACCATCTTATGTCACCCTGCGAAGTTTCGCAAGAGTGGGAGGGCTTGAAAGTGATTTGCGTTTGCTGGCACCCGGTGAATTCTGTGCAAATACGACCGAACTTGTCCAGATGCTCAAAAAAGGTCATCATGGTGTTAGCCTCGACACCGAGGCATGGCAGCGAATCACTACATGGATAGACTTGAATGCACCCTGCCATGGAACATGGACAGAAGTTGTCGGTCTGGAGAAAACACGGAACGACAACATGCGCCGCCTGGACCTGCGCAAGCTCTACGGCGGAACACTTGAAGACCCGGAGGTCTATCCCCAAATGCCTGAAAGAAGAATTGAACCTGTCGAACCTGCACCTGTCACAAAACCAAAGGTCGAAGTCCCCCGGGTCCCCGAATGGCCCTTTGACGCCGCCGAAGCAAGTCGCCGCCAGACAGCCGCCGGACAAACAAACCGGACGATCGACCTTGGCAATGGTATCAAACTCGAAATGGTCCTTGTTCCGGCCGGTCGGTTTGTGATTGGGGATAAGAATGGATACCAGGATGAACATCCGCTTACACCGGTAAATATCAAAAAAGCTTTCTGGATGAGCAAGTGTGAAGTAACCAACGAGCAATATGCAACATTTGACCCCTCACATGATAGTAAGTATGAACATAAAGGAAGCTGGATGTTCAATGAGTGGGACCTCGGCTGGGCACTGAACGAACCCAGGCAGCCTGTCGTTCGTGTATCCTGGAAAGAGGCTGCGGAGTTTTGTCGCTGGCTTTCCGAAAAGACCGGGCAAAAAGTTTTATTACCTTCTGAAGCTCAGTGGGAATGGGCTTGCCGGGCAGGCACCGATACTCCACTGTACTATGGCGACCTGGACACGGACTTCGCACCGTTCGGCAATATGGCCGATTTCACCATACGGGATCTCGTGTACGACGTAAGAGACCAATACACCCCGGACATAGTACCCAGAGATGCCCGATTCAATGATAAGAAACTCGTCACGGCAGAGGTGGGCAGCTACAAACCAAATGCCTGGGGCCTGCATGATATGCACGGTAACGTCTGGGAGTGGACACGCTCCTCATATGAACCTTATCCCTATTCTGAATACGAACAACGTTATGATACCAATGATAACGGCGAAAAAGTGGCTCGTGGCGGCTCATGGTATGACAGGCCGATACGCAGTCGTTCGGCTTCGAGACTGAGCTATCCGTCATGGCAGAAGGTTTACAACGTAGGTTTCAGAATAGTGTTTGAAGCCGACAACCAGGCTCAACAGTTCGTAAGCAATAAATGAGCAAACTCAAGGCTCCAAAACAGACGACGGCTCGACAAGAATCACTAACCATCGAGGGCTATTCGACAGAAGAGCGTAAGTGCCTGAAAAACACGTTCTCGTTTCTCGCCCGTTTGAAGGAAAGGTGCCCGCGAAAGCTCGACCTGGACCCAGGGCAGCTCGGAGGAATGCGAACGGATAATATAGCCGCCTTTGAACGGATGATTGACCGAAATTTCACTGTCGAATGATTCCTGGAAACATCGAACCAGCTTTTCAAACCAATCCTGTGGGCATGTCCCATGTGCATTACTCAGACAGATGTTTGGCCGCTTACAATCCGAATCTTCGCTACAAGGCGGGCCGACAGCAGCCATAGTATGACAATCGACACCGAATTTGGCATCGGCCGCAGATTCTGAAAGCCGCCGGTGATAAGGGCGGTAGTAACGCTCCAGAAGAATCTCAACCACATCTTCAGGTACGGGCTGACGATATACCCTGGTGTTGTAGGAAGTGTGGGTTTTGATGATACCGTCCCGACCTCTATCATCTTCGGCCCTATTCATGTCCACTATTGCCCGGGCAACATCCGTTGTGATATGTGCTGCCGCCTCGGACTTCAGGTCGTAAATCTCCGCTGCCCCCTCGTCACTGTCGGAAAGTATCTGCTCCGGTACCAGCGCACAGTAATCTCGCACTTCCTCCGGCACGCTCAGACCGGCATGAGGAACCGAAATGATTAGCGGAAGTTTCATTTGGTCGGGCCTCCGGCCTCTCCGTCACGCCGGGGATCCGCAACGCCAACAAACTTATTGCCCTCTCGCATCACCAATTGGACGCTACCAAGATAAAACGAATAGGGCTCCCTAACGTCGATACTGAATCCATGCTTTTCCAGTGTGGCCGGAATATCACTGCGCATCCGGGATGCTTCCAATGATACCGTGCCGTCAGCAGAACAATGAAGGCGAGGTGCGTCCACAGATTCGAACGGCAACTGTTTGCCAAGCCGAAGGAAAACCTGTGCAATAGATGAAACAATACGCTGACTCCCCGGAGAACCGATCGCCATCCAGGGTTTTCGGTCTTTGAAGATAATTGTAGGCGCGACACTGGCCCAGGGCACGGCATTCGGACGCAGATAGTAGGGATGTTTCATGTCCTGGTCTTCAAACGCCATCATATAGTTATTGTATAGAAAACCGAGTTCGGGCGTAGCCACACACGAGCCGTACACGCGCTCAATAGACTGCGTCAAGGCTACTACATTTCCAAACTTGTCCATAACAGACAAATGTGTCGTATCACCGCCTGTCTTTATGTTTCTCATCGACCAACGAGCGATATCTCTGGCATAGTCCGTACTCAGCATTCGTTTCTGCGGGACCTGAGCGTAGGAGTTTGGGTCGAAAGGTCTGTCTTTGCGGTCGCGATTGGCCTGTCGTATGGCCTTGGCAAGCGTCAGCGCTCCTTCAGGCGTGTCCACATTTCGATACTTTTTAGGAATATGACTTATAATATTAAGCAGTTCTATCAGTGTTCTGCCCGCCCCCGGCGGAGGAAATGTTACAATCCTGAAATCTCCAAACCGACTGGAAACGGGTTTTCTCTCAATAGGCCACGGTATTTGGGACAGATCTTCTTTTGTAATCAGTCCTTCGTTCCGGGTCATATCTTCATAAATCAACCGTCCGATTTGCCCATGATAGAAATCAGTAACTCTCCTGCGCCCGAGTCTTCTCAGTGTAGCGGCCAGCGCAGGCTGAGAGAACCTTTCCCCGACCTTAAAGGTTTTCTTACCGTCCTTCAGGAATAGCTGCCCCGCCGGTCCTTGCCGCAAATGCTTTCTTACTCTTCGAGTCAGCTTACGTTGCAATTCGCTGATACGATACCCATTCTCAGCAAGTTGAATGGCAGGCTGCAAAATTACACCGAGCGGGATGGTTCCGAAGCGTTCCAGTGCATAGGCCAGAACCGCCGGAGTACTGGGTACTGTTGTGGCTTGGAATCCTCGTAAGCGCTGCTCCATGCTCATGTCCTGCACCGAAGTTCGATTCGGAGCCCGGGACGACCCGTCCAATGCAAGCGTTCGACGTGAACGGGCCAGGTGGATTAACATCATTGTTTGCCCGCCCAGTCCGGAGGCTGCCGGTTCACACACGCCCAGAGCGAAAGCAGCGGCAACGGCCGCATCGATGGCATTACCTCCCGACTCAAGAATTTGGACCGCCGCTCCCGTGGCCAGATAATGCTGCGTGCTTGCCATGCCGTTTTCCGAGACGGCTACACGCTGGGGTTGGTAAACTTTGGCAGGGCTAAAGTCTCTTACATCTGTGTCATCCTGCTGCTTAGGCGCAGAAGCCATGATATATTATCCCTCTGCTTGTTTAGCTAAAAATTCGGCAATCAACAACGTTCTTTGTAGAAGGCTGATCCTCTCAACCGCCTCGTTTGGTGTGTAAACGTCCCTTGTAACGGGTCCTAAGCCGCAAACAACAGGCGTCGACGAAGGAACAAGTCCGGCAACCGAAGGCCACAGGGAAGACTCTTTTCCGAACGGTATTTCCCAGTTGGATGCAACCTCTGCCAGATCCCCAACAAGCCGCTTGTTTGCTGAACGGTTTTTCATTGCGGGCCGGTCCGAGACAATCTTAAGTTGACAGTGAAAACCATTCTCGGCGAGCATCTCTCTTATTGATGCCTCTGCATCATCTGCTATCTCTTTGTCACCGTAGCTCAGCAGGATAGTGGCCTCCACCTTATGCGGAAGCAGCATGGGAAAGGTAGTCGGGCGGATGTCTGAGACTGCGATGGAAAGGCGGTTCTCCTTGGAAGAGAGTTTCGAGATTTCCTCCAGTTTGTTGCATACCCAGCGTAGGATTTCCGGTTTTTTTCTTGCTTTGCCGAGTCGAGCGGGTGCGTCTTCTGCAACAAGCTGATACTTCCGCCAACCCCGCCGCTCTATTACAACCTTGTTCTTAGGATTACCCGGCCTGAGAACCAGAACGCGACTGGCTCTTTCCGCGGCGGCTCTGATTATATCACTGCTTTCTATGTTATCTCTGCCTTCATCGGCATAGTAAAGAACGCCAACTGGCAGCGAATTCAACTTTCGCAGACTTTTCAGCGCCTTTAGAACGAATTCCAACATTACCAGTGGAGCACGGGAAAGACCTATACCTTCTCCATAGAGCCACTCCGGAGTTCGGCGGAACACCTGTATCGGTATCTCAGGTGTAAGCGCCACGTCCAGATGCCCCACAAAAAGAGTCCCGTCTGTCAGGCCTGACTTTGTCTGCCATGTCCAGGCGGTTTTGTTGTCCGTTAATTCCTCGACGGCGAAAAGGCCTATTTCCTCAAGTGTTTGGCTGAACTTCATTGCCGCCTGTTGAATGCCGAACGGATCCGAAGTCCTGCTATGCAGGTTTGTCCATGTCCGCAAACGCCTCTCGATTTGGTCCCGGCGCTGAGTTAAGAATGACATAACAAACTCACCGGTATCGGAGGACTTTTTTGCTATCCTGACCGGCTTCGGAGTACCGAAATAACGAGTACTTGCCACCTCAACAAGACGATTGACCAGCGCCGGAAAATCAAGACCTACACGTTGAGCGCCGATCGTATATGAACCATGTTCACCCAGACTCGGCAGGCTGTTCACTTCGAGCAGTTGGAGATTTTCCTCGGCATCTAAACGCATATCCACACGCGCGCAGTCATAGCAGCCAAGGACTTCGAAGGCTCTGCGGGCAAGTTTCTGGGCTTTTTCTGCCATCTCTTCGCTCACATTGGCGGGGCACTCGAATCCGATTTCGCGTCCGGACTTGTGAACCTTGTCTTGATATGTGTAAATCGCCGGCCCATCCTCCGGGAACAATAATTCCACCGGCGGGAAAGCCTCCGATGGATTGTTCCCTATTAAGCCGACATTTATCTCGCGACCTTCGATATAACGCTCCGCCAGGACAGGCTGTTTGAAAGCCTCAAATATCGTCCGTGCAGCTTCCCTTAATTCACTCTCATTATGGACTACTGTCACGCCAAAGGACACGGATTCATTTTTGGGTTTTACAACCATGGGAAACGATAGGTCCGGTGACAATTCATCTTCCCATGAGTTGAGGACAACGAACTCCGGCGTCGGCAGGTCATGCTGACGAAAGATTATTTTGGCTACTACCTTATCGAGGGCAAGACCGTGTGCAAGGGGGCCCGAGCCAACATAGGGAATCCCGATCATCTCGAGAATACTCGGCACATGTGCATATCTCGCCTGGCCCTGAATCCCGTAAGAGACATTGAAAACCAGGCCCGGGAGTTCTCCCTTCAAAACCTTCGGCATGAAATCCCCAAGCCGCTCGATGAGATCTTTGTCCCCTTCAACCTCTTTGACCTGATGTTTTCCCGCCTTGAGTGCATCGGAAATTCGCTTTATTGTCTTATGGCCGATTCGTTCCCGGTTCGGAACTCCGAAAAGGTTTATGACGTTTTGAGAATCACGATTGTAAACAACTGCTATTTTCATAATAATGCTGCACTATTCGACGCCATAGAAGACGTATAAGATATACATTTCACGCGGACTTCAATAGACTCTTCCTCGGCAATACAAGGGCGTAGATTTCAATAATTCCGTAAAAAAAGCTACTCAGGACAGATATTAGCAATTCCTGTTCGCCAAATCAAACAAATGTTCGCTAATATCAGAAACTATGCTCATATATAGTTTTTTTCATTGACAGCAATGCGGTTAATTTGGTATAGATAATACTGGTGAAGTTTGTTTTTGAATAGACGGGCATCTGTGAATTCATACATTCATATAGGAGTGATTTGTACAATTTTCCAAATAGAGG
>DAOUVA010000074.1 GCA_030667885.1 Phycisphaerae bacterium | reverse complement strand
TGCTATGGCGCTATTAGACGAAGTGTTACCCCCAAGATATGGAATTACATAGAGCATAAAGATAAGAAGGCATATACTTTAGAGCGGCGAATAAAAGACTCATGTGAAAAATTTAACGAAATGATCGATAAATATGTCATCTCCACATACGCGAATTATTACGGTGTCAACAATATATTAACGGTCGAGACGATGCAGGAAGTACCGACGAAGGAGATGCTGGAGAGCGGGTTTCAATATGGAAAAAATAAGAAATTATATTTGAAGTATGTGTATGATCCGGAGAAACCTGAAAAGAGACTGGAGATATCGCAAGCTGTAGATGATAAAAAATACCAAGAAAAGGAGGCGCCGCTCCACATCCTGATAAGCGGAGGTGAACAATTTGAAACGAAAATATACAATCCTGAAATTTCTGATGGTTTTCATTACGAACCTATACACTTTAATACACGTGATAGCGCATGGGATGATATCGTAGGGCTTTTATATGCCATTCGAGAAAACAAAATAGCTGTATCTCATACTACTAATGGATTTCATTCCAGCATGTGGTCCGGAAAAAGAGTCCAGGCCGCAGGCCTGCTTGCTGCTTGGAACGGGAAGCTCATTGCCGTGGATAATATGAGCGGTCATTATAAACCCAACTGGTATCTCACATATATGGCGTGGAAGCCGTTTTATGACAAAGGCGTTTTTCATGAACAGGCCATTCTTGGAATTGGAGTGTTTACGGATGTGAAGGCAGTGGGAGACGTAGTTGTGTCTGTCAGTCAGTATTTTAAAGTTAAAACTTTCATGGAACTGGCAAAGAATGATTTTGAGATTGGCGAGACAGTGAAAGAGCTTCATTGCCATATCAAAGAGATGGAAGAAGTTCGTCAAAACAAAAAGTTTAAAGTTACTAATCAAAAAAAGTATCAAGACTGCAACGATGTGTTAATGACACCGCATCTTGCCCGCTATCATAGAAGATGGGGCAATAAAAAAAGTACAAAACTATTGGCATGCAATTTTATAAAGTCTTTGAATTATGACTGGAAAAACAAAATAATTCCGAACGCCATAAATTCTTATAAAGATTTTCCCGGAAAGACAGTTATTCTGCTTGGGCATGTCCCCAAAAATGCTATCGAGAATTTGTTCAAAAAAAGAACGAAATTAGTCCAATGGATTATTAATAATTCGGTTAGAAAAGATGAGCTTACTGAAAAGGAGACAAAGGCCAAAGATGAATTAATGGCCGCGACTGTAAACTATAAAAATATCCTTTCGAAAATTATGAAGGAAGCAAAAGGTCAATTAAAGGCGGATAACGTTAACTATAAAAAAATCCTTTCGAATATTATGAAGGATTCTGAACTAGATAAGGAACTAAATGAGGGACTAAATAAGAAACTAAATAAGGAAATAACTGAGGAACAAAAATACGATCTTGCAAAATTCAATCTTATAAAATGCATCTACGAGATTTATTATGCTAATCAAGCATATTCTGATCTCGTCAGTGACGTACTCAAAGACATTCAAATCAATAAGAAAACGAGAAAAAAAGTTAATAACCTCAATCAGCTACAAAAAGATATAGATAACAAATGGATCGCTTTAATAAAACCGATACTTCAACAAAAAACTAAAAAAACAATTGGACTTGGTTACAGTGGAGGGGGTGACATGGTCGAAGGGGAAATTTACCTGAGCAAGGAAGAGCAGAACAAGGCCGCTAAAAAATTCATCGATGAAATAAAGAAGTCGTCGAGCCAAAACAGTTCCACAGGAGAAAAACAGGAGGATGACCTTGGAAATGCTATTGATTTATTCCCTAAAGATGAAACGGAGGCCAGGACAGGTTTTCTTCCCCTCGTAGACCCGCCACCTCGCTCCACAATACAGGCGCCGCAGCAGCAGACGCAAATACAGCAGCCGCAACAGCCGAAAAAGACCCAGCCTGGGAGTGGAGAAAGATTCAAATGCATTGAATGCAACAAGGAAGTGGTCATTACTTCTTATGATAAAAGCCGTTGCCCCAAGTGTGGAAAAATGGGATGCCTTGATCCTATACGATAATTTGAATTGCTCTAAATAATGATGACAAATAAATGGAGAAACTGATATGCCGCCAGCAGCGAGAGTAGGTGATATGCACACATGTCCGGAAAAAACAGACACACCAATTGGACCAGTACCCCACGTTGGTGGGCCGATTTCACCTCCGGGCTGCCCGACCGTGCTCATCGGCGGTCAACCGGCAGCATTAAAAGGCGATAAGGCAGTATGTGTCGGTAAGCCGGATGCTATTTCTCAGGGCTCCGCTACGGTCCTCATCGACAACAAGCCGGCCGCACGCGTCGGTGACAGTTGTGACCATGGCGGTACTATCGTCGCTGGCTGTCCAACGGTAATGATCGGCTGATAATACCGGTCGAATCGAAGTACAGATAACTTTTAGCCGGATGGGAAGCGGTTTCATTCGACATAAATCGTCTTTTATTCCTCGCCCTATCAATGTTATCTCTAAAAACATTTTTTCAATATCGAAATCCATTTGACAGCAGGACTTTAACCGGTAAAATTTATCTCTAATAGCCTTAATGGTGCTTGCAGCCATTTGGGCGAGTGGATTATTATGTAAAATAATATTGAACCGATTATTATTAAAACGAGTAGCCTGTGCCTTCTTCCAAATCAAACTGTGGTCTTGCGACAATACCCAAGGATTATATTGCAATAGCTATTTCCGAGAACCAGAAGGCCTCTGCACTGAAGATTTGCGTTCTGGTAAGATCTGAGTCCGATTCCGTCGGAGGCCACCTTGTTCTACTTCGCAAGACAATCGATGCCAGGGTGTTTTTAGGATGCATTGTTGACGTTTCCGGCCAAGTGTTGGAATGGCTCGAGCTTTGGATTCAGAACACTGAAACTCTAACCAACGCCGCTTCGGCGGTTTGTCATTCGCTTTCGAACTCCATGCTCGATAATCGCTGGCGCCGGCAATCTCAGGGATTCAATAATCTCGAAGGAGCGGCAACAGTAACAATCGGTTGGGAATCTGAACACCCACTACCGACATTTCTGGATATTTCTACTCATTCGCCACTCCATCCGGTCGATCCCGGTTCCGGGGCACACTGGAGGCTGTGTGTGGACGAAGGCCTGCTCCAGCAAAAGAACCTGCCAGGCTACTGCAGTTCGCTGCATCGTTATTTGTATATACCTGAATCAGGCAAAGAGTCACCACTCGTACCCGTGACCTCAGGTGCACCGACTAACCCTTCGACAAAACCGTTTTCTGAGATTTGCGCTGAGACCTCTCATATTATACCATTTAATCCCGGGGCGGGACTGATGCTCGTAAAGAAGCATTTCACGATCGGACTGGAAGCTTTTACCGACATTCTCAGCGGGGCCGCATGGGACGGATTCAAGCATGGAAGGTCCATAATAGACTTCGGGAAGCAGCTAAACGCACTGAGAAAGGATGAAGCCGTTTTGACCGCCGACGGCCGGCTTTTTCTGGAAGCCCACGGTCAATGCGGACGCCTGATTGAAACATTCCACTTGAAGCTCAGGTTACTTGCCGATATCGTATCATCGGTACATTCCATGGTCTGCCATCTTCAACGGCCGCTTCTCAACATAAGCCCGGAGAGCTGGCAGGTAAAGCTCGGAGAACCGGGGCGCGGGCTGCCTTATTTATGGACAGCCAGGGCAGTGCTCAGTGACCCGGGCGATGCGATTCCGCTGGCAATAGAAAACAGCGACCTGAAATACTTTTTACCCGCACTTGAAAGCGGGACTTCCATATACCGTCCACTGGCTGGCTCTATCTCAACAAAAGGAAAGGCATCAGTTCGAATACGCCGGGTTCTGCCCGATAACAGCGATATAACAACTATCGAGGGTACGTTTGCAACACAGGAACGCATCGACCTGGCAAGAAACGATCTTGTCGGATTTAGGCTCAATCTTGCTTGTGGCGAGATCAATCTTTACGCACATCTCGAAGCTGATTCGGCGATGGCCTCCGGAGAATGGCGTTTTCGAACAGTAGCCCAGAAAAAAGACGATACCGTAGTTTCGGATTTACAAGCAGCAGAAGGAGTACCGATGCCGGAGGTGCCGTTCGAGATTATACCGCTTTTGAGCAGCCCCTGCGACCTATACTCCCTGGCCGTTATCGCCGTAAGGATTCTTCTTGTCGATAACACCAACAGCCTGCCTGTTGCCCTCGATGAAACATTAAGTCTGCCGCGCCAGATTGAAGCTGATTATGACAAATCCCTCGGCATGGAGAAGTGCATAAGTGATGTTTTCAAAAAGGATGATCGCTGGCTTGAGTCGCTCGGGCCCCATCATTTAACTTTCGAGAAGCTAACTTCCGCCGAGGCTTTCGGACTTATTCCGTCCGAACTGTGGTGGGCGACACTGGCCATAATCCTGCGGATGTTCCCCGGGTTGGGTCCCGATACCAATTGTAAAGATTACGGTGACGCGCAGCAGGGAGGTCTTCATAAGGTTTTCGAAAGAACGATTGCTGATTTAGACAACTTAATATTAAGAACCCGCAGCCTGATTGTTTCAGACTGGAAATCCAATCAGGAAATTTCCAGTGTTATTCAAAGGTACCTCACATAAGTGAGACACCATAACGTAAGCTACATAACCGATGTACTGCTGTAGAAGCTTAGAACTGTTGTACAAATACTTATAAGAAATCATAAGGAGTTGACTATGAAGACAGCATTATTTAAGGGTCAAGTGTTTGGGTTGCTTTTGGCCGGCCTGCTGGCGGGCGGATGTTCTCGGGCAGTTAACATTATTGCAGCCGACGACATTTGTAAAAAATCCGTAGAGGTCCATCTTGTAGGTGTCAACAGGTACGAGAAGGATACTTGGGACGCGATGTCAATGACTGATTACTGGACACCACCCGAAAACCAACTGCGAAAAAGTGCTAAAGAATATACACATGTGATCAGATTCGGACAAGGGCCTTGTGAAATAGTACTCGATAAAAAAGATCCCATTCGAGGTATATGGAAAAAAAGAAAAGCTGAATACCTGTTTATTCTGGCGGATCTGCGGGGTATATTTTCCGATCTTCCCGAAAACGCCGATGCAAGGCGCCTGAGTCTGCCTGCTGTAAACTCAGGCGATTGGGGAAAACTCACAAAAACAATCAATATAAGAATTGAAGGCGGCAATATCGTTCCTTTAACCATTCCGAAAGAAAAAGGATTTTTTTAGAATTTGGTCCCACTTAGATTTAGAAAGGTAAGGGATGAATGACACGCTTTGGCCGCTACGAGACTGTTCGAGAACTCCACCACAGTGGATTCACTGTACTCTATAGTGGGCGGGCCAAAGCTGATTCCCAAGCTAAATTCGCTATTAAGGTTTTTCAACCGTCCACGTTTCTTCTGGAAACAGAACAAGTACAAGCCGAGTCTGATCTGTTTCTCAACAGTGCCCGCGTTCAGCAAAAAACTGCTGCCGGAGGAGCTGAGCATTGGGCTCCCATTCACGAGTGTAATTCAATCCCTGATGGAGCTTTTTACACTACAGATCAATACGACCGTTCCCTTCAGCAACTTATTGATGTTCGTATCAAGCTTAGCGCCCAGGCTCTTCGAGAAATTATTGAGTCGGTCGCTAAGGGTTTAGTTGAGTTAAAACAAGCATGCAAGCGGCCACACGGGAACCTCAAAGCTACTAATATTCTCATCGTCGGCGAGGGAGATATTTCGCAGACGTCAATAGTATTGTCGGATCCGTTACCAGACGAACACATCGATACTAAAGTACATTGGGACGCCGACTTGCGGAATATAGCAGAGCTTATCTACCAGCTTATAATGCATCGGCCAACACCTACCATCGGCGGCTGGCAAATAACTGACTCAAAAGAGTGGGGTAAACTGGGAAAACAGGCAAACGACTGGATTAACCTGTGCAATCGGTTGTTGAATGCCCACATGAAGCCGGGTACGATAACTATTGATACACTACTTGAGGAACTGGCCCGATTAAAAAAAATAAAACCTGTCCTTTCATTTCGTCGCCTGATTATTGCTATTGGCCTTATAGTCATTACCAGCGCTTCTATTTTTATCATAAAACCGGAGTTTATATTTCCTCCCGAGCCACCGTCGATAAGAGATTGGAATCAGTCTTTAACAGAATATTCAGACTGGGTTAAAGCTTTGCGAGGTGACTTAGGATTGCCTAAAGGCAATCAACGGGAAAAGCAATGGACGAGCAATCCACACCTGAGCACCATAGTGGAAAACATTAAAAAAGCATCGTATCCATATGACGTGGCATACGACAATAATGTCCTGGAACAGGATCTAAATAAAATCGAGAATGAAGAAGACCTTCGAAAATACAGGATTAAGGCCACCAGAACCACAGCAGCTCTTAAAGCGATTGAGATTATCAAGTTTTTCTTTGACATAAAATCCGACCCAAACTCATTCAGCATATATGACCCCAACTCCCCAGCAGACAGAAAAGAGTTTCAGAAATGGCCTTTACTGGTAGACATGAATGACACTGCAAATAGTTTCACAAAACGGGGCTGGAAGGAGCTTGCTAAGTCTCTTGAAGATTTAATCGGGCAGGTAATACCTGGGTTAGATAATAAAAATATAGCCGAAAATGTGGATAAAATCCTCGACCTGCACCCCAATCTTAATGATATAAGGTCTCAGTGGGCAAATATCGAAAATAAACAGGAAATTATTGATAGCACCGACGACCCAATTCTTACAAAATTTATCGGATATATCCAATCAAAACTTGTTTCCGCCAATCTGGATACTCTTGCTAAAGAACTTGAACAGTTGGGCAGTTTAGCCGACAATCTCGCAAAATTTATCGAAGATAATTGGCAAAAGGTCGATAAGAATACTTTTCTTAATGATCATGGAAATGACTCTGAAGAAAGCCCAAAAGACAATACTTTTACAGATAGGCTTGTTTTAATTAAGGACTATTTATACCTTGATCCCGACCCACGTAAGGAACTCTTAGAATTAAGCGATAGAATCGATGGTTATCTCCCGCTGGCACGTCTCACAAATCCTTTAGAAGCCAAGAAATGTTCCGAAAACCTGAGCAATTTACGACAAGATCTCAAAGAAATTGAAGAACAACCCGGCATAGAAAAATACCGGTCTGATATTACCGATGCAGTCAATATCCACAAGCCCAATCTAATAAAACTCGAGGAAAGGGTTATTGCCGCCACGGAAACTCCCGAAAAATATCATCAACGAATGAGAAAACAGATAGTGTTGTCTTCTGAAATTGAAGAAGAAATTAATAAAAAATGGCTTACCTCAAGAGACAACCTGCTCGACAGGTATCCTCTATCCGCGTTGAAAGAGAATTTGGGCAAATACGCAGAGCTAAGAAGAAAAATTGACGATACAATTCATAATCTTGAAACAATAAACGAACAATTACGGACAGAATTGCCCGAGCAACTTGAGGCGGAAGTAAAAGAAGTAGATTGGAACAATAAACTCAAACAGCTCTATGCCCGGGAAAGAAAGGAAACTCTAACACGTATCGTAGAAAATATCCCACTGCAGGATGAAATACCAGACATAAATGCCCCTTCGTTCAGGCAGTTTGGCAGCACACAATTCACGAATTTTCAACAATTGCAGGTTGATTTGAGTGGAATATTAGCAGCGTTTAACCAGGTCGAAGACAACCTTAATTCGTGTTACCTTCTTGATCAGAAGTTGCCGGATAGTGACCAGACCGTTCGGTTACTATGGAACAAGTGGAAAGACAACGACATCCTGAAAGATACGAGAGTAAATGAGACACTTGCCAGGCTGATGAAAAGAATTAAAGACCTTGAAGAAATAGAACAATCTGATGATAGAGATACACTTGGTAAGATAGCGACTGAGCCCAATTCTCAAGCCGAGGCAATGTATGCTGCGTGGAAAAGGCTGGGTGAAATTACTGACTCACAATGGCCAAATACAGACAAAGAGTGGGCAAAGGATAAAGGAATTCAAGAGGCATTGAGAGCGAAATTGCTAACAATTAAAGCTGAAAACCGGGCCATAAAACTCAGAAACACACTCGATAATGTCAGCCTTAAACGCGAAATAATCTATCGCCGGGCAAATATCCGACGATATAAGACCATTGTTACAAGTAAGAGTTCTACAGATACTGTCCTCGCCAAATTTGAAACATTAGAACCTTATGATGCGGATGCCGCTTTGGGCGAAGTCATAGACTTTGAAAACCTTGCTCAAGTCCTTGCAGAATTTGTGACGGACCCGAACTGGCCTGCGAAATATCGTACTGATCTTTTAGTTGATGAAAGCCCGATCTATAAAAAAGCTTCCTTTACAATAAATGATTTCCAGGCCTGGATGGAAGAAGTCAAAGATTATTACAAACTGGAGAATGATCCTCGCAAAAAATATACATGGAACGAGAGAGTTGACAAAATTGATGGGCTTATTAGCAAAGAATTTGCTCGTAAGCAGGCAGCGGAATCCCTGAGTAAGCTCCAGAGCCTCAAAGGCGATTTTGATAATGTCAAATCGACAATCAGTAACGTATTGTCACTGCCCGCAATAGAAAAGCACAAAGTCCAGATTCTACAAGCCGGCGATTACTGGATAAATCTCCTGGAAATTGAGAGAAAGCTTAAACCCGAATACTGTAATCGCATCGAACTGGAAAACGGACGATTGATTTTCGCCACAAGTTATCTGCATCCTGATTTCGAACCTATTGATTTTGACAACAAGAAACCGATTGAACTCACAACCGGCTGGGAACAAATAAGACAGGCAGTTAAGATCAAACAGAAAGAATGGTTGGATTTCTTTTATACAATCGATGGTAATGATACCAAAAACACTGGCTGGCCTCAATATGCTATATCTACGAAAGATCCGAGTGTGATCCTTAGATTCATCCCTGCAGGTGGTGATAATCCTGAGCCATTCTATATGGCTACACATGAAATAACCAATACTCAATATCGAGTTTTCCTGGAAAATAACGGGGCAAGAAGCCGAACAAACCGCCCGGGATGGTCTTGGTTTGTAGATCAAAGTAATAAAGATCTCATAGTCTCACAAAGTAAAGACATCCCGCCTTGTGCAATCAAATGGGATGCTTCACAAAAGATTTTTAAGGTGGCACCGGAAGCTACGGATATTCCCGTTACATATGTGACTTACTATGGGGCCCAATCATACGCCGAATCGATTGGTACACTATTACCGACAGTTTCACAGCATAAATACGCATGCAAAGCAGGTAATAACATTATACCCCCCTGGGCAAACCAATCAGAGATTTCAAACTATGCACATGTAAGGGCAGGCCCCTGGCAAAATGCAGCAACCGAGTACAACGCGAAAGTGGGAACTGCTGATGAAATACCGCCTCCACCTATAGGGGCTGTGAAGCAGAAAGACTTTACTCCATATGAGACAAAGCTTGACTTTGATATCGAGAAATTCTTTCCTAATGAAACTGACTACAACTCAGCCTGGCCGATTACCGGCGCTAATAAACCGAACGTCTGGGGTCTTTACGATATGATTGGAAATGTCTGGGAGTGGTGTACAAATGACAACGGTGACACTCAGCCTGTAATTTGCGGCGGCTCCTGTCTGTCTCCTCCGGAGTATATAGACCTGAAATCTGATTCCAACTACCAATACAACTACAATAAAATGACCAGTGACGTTGGATTTCGCGTTATTGCCCCGGCCAGGTAAACCTACTAAATATAGCTACGCTTACAACGAACCTGGCTCACCCTTTAACAAGGTGAGCCAGATATATTTCGACTTTCCTATAGATACTCAGTAATCGTTTTTTCTACAGTGAATTTCGCTTGGTTTACTCGGCAAATGTTTGTGCCAGATATTCCTCAACGAACAGATTTTCGGCTGGCCCTGTTAGTTTACCGCCATATCTGACCATAACCCTTGCAACAGAGTCATTGGCCGGCAAACCAATCTCGTTGCTCAGAATAGACGCATACTCTGTGAGAGCGTTAATCCACTGTCCAGCTAATTCCTGATTAGCAAGTTCCTGAACGAATGAAGTCATCTGTTCCTCTACCGGTACGGGAGTCTCGCTGATTCCACGAATTAATGGAATCAAAGCAGCAATTCGGGCGCCGTTAGTATCTTCCAGAGTCGGTCCTAATCTAAGGAGCTTTTCAGCCGCTCTGAATAAGCTAAGGTCGGTATTAAGCGAAGGCCGGTAAGCTCGAGCCAGGAACGGCTGAGCACCAATTCCCAACTCATCTAACAACTGTGCGATAGCTGCCATATCCGGCGCCTCCGCTTCACCCTGCATTTCCGGTTCTAAAGGTTTGGGCAATGCCAGCGGAACAGCCTCGCGAACACCCAAAACCTCCGTAGACCACCACAAATTGCCACGTAAAACGTATTCCCCGTCGTACAACCCGCCGGCAATATTATCAAGATTGTCAGCATGCGGCAGCTTCAAAGTTGAAGGAGGATTTATTCCTATTACCGTCTCCAGGTCCGGAGAAATCCGTGAAACAACTTCGAGCCACTCTACATTATCAGCCCTTGGATCTGTCAGTGAATCCTCAAAGCCGGTGGTAAACGTTATTGTATCGAGAGAATCGATCAAGAGTGCCCCAATCCCATCTGTGTTATCAATTGACACAGATCCCGAGCCCATCTCCACGCTGGAGAATAAACTTCCTAAATAAATTGCGACGTCAATTGGTTCACCAGCTTGCTCACCACTTATATTAAACAGAAAACTCCCACGGTCATCAGCACTCGGATCATAGCTGCCGTTAGCGGTCAAAATAGCATTAGCACCCAGTTTCAACTCTTCGTTGTAACTCTGGATGAAAATTGCAGCCTTTCCGGTCGTTATAAAAGGCCAATCTAAACTGACTCCCGCAATACCATCGGAGTAGCCGGTAATAGGTGCGTCAAGCATACCACCAGCACCAGGCGTGGATATAACACCCCCGGTTGACACGATCGTTACACCACCAGAAGTGGAGGATATGCCCGCTGAATTGATGTTTATATTACCAGTACCTTGCAATTCAATATTGTTCTCTGCTGTTGCGGTTATTGATTTCCACTGATCAGCCGCATTATCATTCTTTCCACCGTTGGAGGTATCAACTGCTGTTATCGAACCATTGTTACTCTGTAACGTAATATCCGTATTGGATTGATTAGCAAACGTAAAATTAGCCAAATCCAAATCCAGACCTTGCTTCAATGCCAGCATGCTACCACTCACACTTATGGTACTTCCTAAACCTGCTGCTTTTATCTCACCATTTGTAGCTTCTATTGTCAGTGAACTCGTACCCGTCAATGTCTTCCCGTCATCTAATATTACATCACTGCTGGCTTTAAGTGTTTGCCCAGAAGCAACCGTGGTATTATCCTCCAAAGTAAGACTCCCACTCTGAACATCTACTGTGCCGTCAAGGTTAATAGCTGTAGCACCGCCGAGGGTCAGCTTGCCTGCACCAGTCTTGGTTATCGTTGAGCCGGCCAGAAGCGTACCACCGACAGCATCTATCCTCTGATCAACTGCTCCGTCAAGAGTCGCGGCAGCAT
>DAOUVA010000219.1 GCA_030667885.1 Phycisphaerae bacterium | reverse complement strand
GTCTCGGTACCGGAGTTAATCCGGGGTATCTGATGGATTTTCTTCCGACGGTTCTTACGGCTCCCTGTCAGAATGTGAAAAAAGTTGAAGTATGGAGAGTGCAGGATGCTTCGGTGCGCCGAATTCCATTTCAGCAGAAAATCGGCGCCGGTTTGACGCTGGAAGAATTTGAGGTCAAGAGGAAGAGCGGGACGCTGAGGCATGTCGGTTTGCCTGAGTCTGTGGATTTTATTGCCAATCGGCTTGGCTGGAAGCTTGACAGGAATACCGAAAGTCTCGAGCCGGTTATAGCGGAGAAAGATATTAATACCGGTTACAAACCGATTTCCAAAGGCATGGCCTGTGGGGTGCATCAGGTTGGCAGGGGTTTTGTTGGCGACAAAGAGGTCATTACTTTGAATTTTAAGGCTGCGGTCGGTGAACCTGAATCCTATGAACAGGTGCGTATAGATGGTGAGCCTGTCATTGAATCCAAAATTAGCGGCGGCGTCAATGGTGACATCGCTACGTGTGCTATTACTCTTAATGCGGTGAGGTCTGTTCTTTCGGCAAAGGCCGGTCTTAAGACGATGGGTGATATTCCGCCGGTTGCTTTTTTCACTGAGACATCAGTATGAGAGCTTCGAATAATTGACTTTTGCTCCTGAAAAAGACCTGAAGGGAGCCCTGAACATTATGCTGAATTATCTGGACTATGCCATCATCATCTTCTACTTATTCGTAATCCTTTTGGTGGGATTATGGAGTGGCAGGGGTATGAAGAGTCTCCAGGAATTCTCAGTATCGCATCGGTCTTATACTTCGTTTGTAATTTTTGCTACACTTTCCGCCTCTTTCATTGGAGGTGGATTTTCTATCGGTAATGCTGAGAAGGTTTTTCGCTTTGGTATTGCCAATATCGTAGTGCTTTGGGGATTCAGCCTTAAAGAGATTCTTGTTGCCAGGTATATTGCTCCGAAGATGGATAATTTTCCCAACGTAATTTCCGCGGGGGATATTATGGAGTTGGGATATGGCAAAGCGGCGAAAGTCATTACCGGGTTCTTCTCTGTCTTTCTTTGCGCGGGGATTGTGGGCGCTCAGGTGGGGGCAATGGGACTTATCTTCAAGGTTTTTCTCGGCATCGAACCGATTTGGGGCATTTTGATTGGCTGCGGAATTGTAATAGCATATTCAACGATAGGCGGGATGCGGGCCGTTGTGCTGACAGATGTTATCCAGTTCTGCGTCCTTGCCATTGGACTGCCGGCTGCTCTTATATTTGGCATTGTAAAGCTGGGGGGCATTTCAGCTATCAGAGAAGCCGTACCGGCAGGTCACTTTTCAGTCCCGGCCGATACTATGACAATAGGGGCTTTCCTGTCACTGTTTCTCACTTTTTTGTTTGGTGAAACGCTTGTGCCTCCTTACGTTCAGCGATTGCTTATCGGCAAGGACGCTGCGCACACAGCCCGCGGTACTATGCTTAGCGGTATTTTCTCGATTCCGTTCTTTGTGGTAACAGGCGCTATCGGATTGGTAGCCCTGGCGCTGGATGCGAAACTGGATCCCAATCTGGCAATGCCATATGTCATTCGCACAGTGTTGCCCGCGGGAGTCCGGGGCGTTGTCATTGCCGGGGTGATTTCTATAGTGATGTCTTCAGCGGACTCTTTTTTGAACGGAGCGGCCACTGCCTGCATTAACGATATTGTCAAGCCTCTGCGGACAAAACCGTTGTCCGAACGACATGAGCTGCTCCTGGCTAAACTTATGAACTGCTTTGTGGGCATTTTCGCCGTTGTTTTCGCCATCAAAATCAGCAGCATTCTCGACATTCTTATTTATGCCTATAAGTTCTGGGCGCCGGTTATTCTCGTTCCATTAGCGGCTGTGTTCTTAGGCGTCCGTGTCACCAGGGGCGGCTTCTTTAGCGGTATTATAGCCGGTGCAGCGGGCGTACTGATATGGAATGGCTTATTGAAATCGCCGATGGGGATAGACGGCCTGGTCATAGGAGTATTCTGCAACCTCATCGCTTTTACATTAGCCAACAAAATATATGCAAATGATGACGAGACTAAAGAATAAATACAATTTCGGAGGAGTTAAGAATAATGGAGCGGTTCCAATGTAAAAGTCGGCTACTGGTGTTTGTGTTATTGTTGATGGGATTGACCGTTGTGTTTTCTATAAGACAAGCTCAAGCCGGGGATGATTCCATTGCGGCTGTTATTCAACGGGCAGGTAATGCCGACAGTGATGAGGTCCGCCTGGAGTATTTAAAACAACTCAGGGAACGACCGAATCTGGATAACTCTTTAAGGGAAGACCTCACCAAGCTAATCACGCAGATCGAGCGTTGGCAGGGCGAACAACGGCTTGACTATTTTGGCCGGCAGGTAAGCCGCAATAAGGACTTTGATTTCGACATTCCAGAGAGTTCTCCGCTTTATCCGCTGACCTGGCTGTATCGGGGCAGGATGATTATCTGGTACACGATGGAGTCCGGCGGGGTCTGGAGTATTGCCGAAAGACGGCGTGAATTTTTTGGTATAGCGCGGGGATTTTTTCAGAAAGCGGCACGGGCATTTCCTGAAAACAAGATTGTCCGGATGTATCTCGGCTACCCTATCGGCCCGTATAAGGAATACCAGGCCGTCTCTGGCGCGCCTCAGTGGGCTGTTTATCAGAGAGAGGGGCTGGAACGTTTAGGCGATATCATTGAATGGTGGATTGAAAACCGCATGCAGGAGAATGGCGAATACGGCGGGGGATGGGGTGACGACTGTGAGATGTGGCGGTGGTGGGTGCCGGTGCTGATTGGATTTGACAGCCCGAAGATTTCGCGGGCACAAGCGAGATTTTCCACAGCCCTGATGGACCAGCAGCATATGAAGCTTGGCTATACAACCAGAATGTCGGACGTAGAACATACTGCCGAGGACTCTGCCGATGTTATAACACCGATGATGCATATCGATCCGGACAATGACCTCTGGCGCAGGCGCAGCCTTCGATTAGCTGAGCTAATGGAGAAGTTTTGGACATCTCGAAACGAACGCGGTTTCCTGCAGTTCAAAAGCACGTATTTCACGGCAAACAAAATCGATACGAATCCGGCGCGAGCCTGTGACACTGTATATCATCCGAGGGTAGTTCAGCCGACCCTGCTTTATTGGCAGCGGACCGCAGACGCGAGCTTGACGAAACTCTTTTCCGCCTGGATGGATACGTGGGTCGATGCGGCGGCACGAGCCGAACGCGGAAAGCCGGCCGGGATTATTCCTACAGCAATTCACTGGCCGGACGGAAAAATCGGCGGTCTGTCACCTGACTGGTGGGACCCCAGGAATCATGGTGAATATACACTTTATCTTTACCCAAGCGCTATGAGCCAGATGACCCACACCCTTTTGCTTACTCATTACATTACGGGTAAGGCCAAGTACCTCGATCCAATCCGTTCGGTGGCAAATGCACGCCTGAGGTATTTAAGCTCACCGCCGAAAAAGGAGCCGGCTCCGGGTACTGAAGCCTGGTGTGCTTCGAAACTTGGGGGCCTGTCGAGCGTAATCGCCAAATACAGGTTCCTGACAGGCAATACCGAGTTCGATGAGCTTATAGGTAAAGAGAGTTTGCCCTATATACGTTTTAGGATGGATGGTGACTTCAGCTCATTAGTCTCTGCGCTCGGCAACAATGCTGAGGCGCTGCGGGTCAATTTCGAAGGTTATACAAGTGAAGTCCGCTATACCGACCGTGTCCTGCGCTTCCCGGGCTTATTTACCGGTAACGAGACGTTGTCCGAACCTGCTGTAACATTTCACACCCCGAATCCATCGCTTCTTTATTCAACGGTAACCGGCGACCCGGGCGGTGCCGGATACTTTCCTCTCAACGCCGTCCGCTGGCTGACAGAGCCTCGTAATATTGCAGCGTTGGTGAGAGAATCGGGAACCGAACAATTTGAAGCGGAGTTGTTCCACTTTGGCAGGGAAAAACGCCCGATGTCGGCGGAGTTTTACTTGCTCAAGGGCGGTGAATATATTCTTACCTTAACAATCAAAAATGGCGAGGAACAAAAGCCTTTAATAACTGATAAATTAGTAGTCAAAGGCAGCAGGGCGCGGGTCTTTTTCGAGTTGCCGCCGCGGAGGCTCTGCATATTAAAAATCCGCCGGCGTTAGAGGGATATCTTCTTTGCTGATGTGCCTTCGGGGGTTCTTGATTTTCTGTGCCTGGCAGGTTACAATTCGCATCCTATGGATGATTAGAGCCATCCTAATTGTTAAAGTATTAAGCTTTGGAAACTGAGAATATCAATTGAGTGTCGAGGTTATAACTGCCAATGTCTGAGAACCTGAAAAAGCTGAACCACAATTTATCAGAAATCTCAACATGGTTGAAGTTTGATAAGATTCCCTGGTTGATAGCGGGGCCATGCAGCGCCGAGTCTGAAAAGCAGGTCCTTTCGATAGCCCGGAAACTTACAAAGTCTCCCCATGTCAAGGTTTTTCGTGCGGGAGTCTGGAAACCTCGTACACGGCCCAACACCTTCGAAGGGGTCGGCGAAGTAGGCCTGGAATGGCTCAAGGCGGTCAAGGCCGAGACCTCCCTGCTGACCACGACCGAGGTGGCGAATACACAGCACGTTGAACTCTGTCTCGATAATGACGTTGATATTCTCTGGATTGTAGCGAGAACGACGGTGAATCCGTTCCTTGTACAGGAGATAGCCAACTCTCTCAAAGGAGTCGATGTGCCCGTACTTGTTAAGAATCCTATCAATGCCGAGCTTGGCTTGTGGCTGGGTGCCATCGAAAGGCTGTATAACGCCGGGATTACAAAACTTGCAGCCATACACAGAGGTTTCTCAACTTACGTGCGGATGGCATACCGTAACAATCCAAACTGGCAGATTCCTATCGAGTTGAAAAGGCTGCTGCCGAATCTGCCACTTATTTGTGATCCGAGCCATATAGGGGGCCGCCGCGAATTCATAGAACCTATATCTCAGACGGCGCTGGATTTAGGCATTAATGGTCTTATGATAGAAACTCACAATGATCCGGAGAAGGCTCTGAGTGATTCGAAACAGCAAATTACTCCCAGCGTCCTGATGAAGCTGCTCGATAAGCTTCGGGCTCGAAATACGGCCATTACGGATGAACAGGTAAAACGACAGATAGCCCGCCTGCGTGCGGAGATCAGCCACGCGGACTCACAAATCATACAGGATCTTGCTGAAAGGATGAAGTGGGTCGAGGAAATAGGCAAACTCAAGCAGGAGCATAATATTTCCGTTCTTCAGATTAACAGATGGGAGCACCTTCTCAAGGACCACATGGCCAAAGCTAAGCAGCTTGGGCTTGAGAGTGAATTTATCAAGGCCGTATTCGAACTCATCCATGCCGAGGCCGTAAAAAGGCAGTTGTAGCGGATTTAAGACCGTAGTATCGCAATTTTTGTAAGTAACATAATAGGAAGGAGAAGAACTATGGTGGCGAAATATATTAAGCGCATTTTTACAAAGATTTTATTCACTCTGCTGTCTGTTCTGATTACTGCTCAAGCAAGCTTTGCCGGAGAGAAAATTGTTCTTGAAAAAGCTGCTAAGCCGCGTGTCATTGTTCTGACGGACATTACCAACGAACCGGATGACGAGGAATCCATGGTTCGTTTTCTGGTCTATTCCAACGAATTCGATGTCGAAGGTTTGATTGCTACGACATCGGTATGGCTGAGGGACAAAGTGCGGCCGGAAAATATTCGTGAACGTATCGAAGCATATGGTAAAGTTCGCGACAATCTCCTAAAACACGCATCCGGTTATCCGACGATGGAACATTTGCTAAGCGTTACAAAGGTTGGTCTGCCTGAGTTCGGTATGAAGGGAGTTGGCCCGGGTAAAAGTTCGCAAGGCTCCCTTCACATTATTGAGGTTGTCGATAGACCGGACGGCCGCCCCGTCTGGATTAGCGTCTGGGGTGGAGCTAATTGTTTAGCGCAGGCGCTTTGGGATGTGAAATATACCCGCAGTGAAGAACAACTGGATGCTTTTGTGTCCAAACTGCGGGTTTATACTATCTCTGACCAGGACAATTCCGGACGCTGGATGCGTCTGACATTTCCGAAGCTGTTTTACATTGTGACTCCCAGCAGTGTGGACTACCACGAATACTACAAAGCAACATGGACTGGTATTTCCGGCGACCGCCGATACAAAAACGGGCCAATGCATAAATTTGAACTGGTCGATAATCCGTGGCTTCAAAAAAACATTATTGATAACCACGGTCCGCTTGGAGCACTATATCCCAAACTGGAATACATCATGGAGGGTGACACACCATCGTTCCTTAATCTAATCAGCAACGGTCTGTGCAGCCGCGTCAGTCCATCCTACGGAGGATGGGGGGGACGCTACGTTCTTTACCAATCATACGCCGAGACACGTCCCATCTGGACCAATGCCGAAGGCTGCCAGGACACGGTAATTGCTGAAAACGGTTTGCAATATACCTCGGCCCAGGCAACCATCTGGAGATGGCGCGAGGCTTACCAGTACGATTTCGCGGCCCGTATGGACTGGTGTGTGGCCGAGACGTACGAGAAAGCTAATCACAATCCAATAGCTGCTTTTGATAATGACAAGAGCAAAGGAGTAGTAAACCTTACTGTAAAACCCGAAGAGACAGTTAAACTCAGCGCCGACGGAACCTTCGATCCTGATGGTGACATATTCTCCTGTCGCTGGTTTGTCTATAAAGAGGCTGGAAACTATGATGGTTCAGTCGATATCAAAAATGATACAGTTCATAAGGCTCATTTTGTAGCACCAAAAGTCACGAAACCGAGCACCATCCATATCATTTTGGAGGTAAAAGACAAAGGCAGGCCGAGCCTTTACAGTTATCGCAGAATCATCGTCAATATCAAACCATAAGAGGTTCGGTCAAATAGTCGAACTAAAAGGGGCCTATACCGAATTGGTATAGGCCCCGAATTTATAAATCTGCTACATCATTTTCCTCAACAGTCAAAGTCCTGCTTACGGTGCAGGTGGATACAGCCGGATATCGTCAAAGTACATAATACCTGTACCGCCAGTAACTGAGCTAAGGCCAAGAGTAATCGTATTGACATTGGCAAGGTTAACGCCAAACGCCTGAAGGTCGATATTCCATTCGGTCCAGGAAGTTGTTAGCGCTGCATCAGGATTAT
>DAOUVA010000038.1 GCA_030667885.1 Phycisphaerae bacterium | reverse complement strand
TTCGGCATTACTGTGTCGTCCGCTTTGCTCGTGCATAGTGATGCGCCAGACGTCCACGTAATCGAGCTTTAGTTTGCTCATACCCTTATCGAGGGTTGCCAGCAAGGCATCTGTAGTACGGAAATCTACATTTCGCATTTCCTCCTGATACCATGAGAAACCGAGGTGCATGGCTTCGCGTCTTCCCCTCAGTGCCTCGGAATAAGTCGTAGCTTCCTCCCACGTGCATGCGTCAATATAATTGATGCCGTGTTCGATACATCTTGTGACAACATCACGGCGGTTTTTCTTGAAGCCGTCGCTTTCGAGGTCTGCACTCAGCCAGCTTCCGCTCTTAAAAACCCCGGGAACCATTTTGTCGACTCGTTTCCAGTGTCCACCCATACACACAGCCGAAATCGAAAGCCCGGTTTTCCCAAGGCGCCTATACTCCATGTCCGGGTTGAAACTGCGGGGTTTCTCTGCTTTACCGAACTGCGTACTTTCGCATCCGGCGGCGCCGAGACCTGCAGCAAGACCCGCTGCGGTAGCTGCACCGCTGCCTATAAACTTGCGGCGGGTTAAGTTATCAGCCTTGCCCGATTGCTCTTGCTTTTGGTCCATAATTATCTCCTTCTTTTTATTTTAACTGCAATTGCTTCTTATAGATTATTATCACGTTTTTGTGTCGATTTTCTTGAAACAATCTTTGAGATAATCTCTCGATTTGGCCAGATTTACGGACATCACATCAGCTTCGGGATGGCCGTGCATGAACGGATTTACATATCCTTTGTATTTGATATTCGCCAGGGCTTGTATCCATAGTACCATATACGTTGGGCCGATGCCGGGAAACTGCTGCAGGTCCGGGTAGTTCTGCCAGGCGTAGAAGTAAAAAAGCTGCTTTCCACAGATGCGTATCGCCTCGGGCACAGAAGCTTTAAGCGTCTGGATGTGATACGGCGCCAGCGCAATGCCCAACCTCGGTGAAGTGTTCATATCGACAAACGCCTTGAGCGAATCCAGCGTACAAAGCAGCGCTCCGCCGTGATTTTCGATAGCCAGATACGAGTTATTCTGCTCAGCCAGTTCCGCCAGAGGTTTTAGCTCTTCGATAAACTTCTGCATCCTGCCGGTTAGTTCCTCAGGCTTGCACGGCGGGGCACTGCCCCGAACAGCCACGCCGCCGCCGGTTTTACCTAACAACTCCGCATAACGCTCGTAGCCTCCTTTATAGACTGAAAACGAGAACAGTTTAAGTCTATGCTCAGCAAGCAGTTTTTTCAGGCCATCCGGCCCCAGACGCTTAGCCACATCGTCAAGGTGAGGACAGTTATCATAAGCCGACCAGATATCGATAGCTTCAAAACCTAAATTGGAAATTTGTTCACAGGCCTGTTCGATAGGTAACTGCATGTAATGTATCGATGAGGTTGACAGCCGCATTTGCCACTTTTGTTCTGTGGTGGTGACTTTTTTGTCAAGGTCGGCACAAGAAGCTGCTGCAATCCCTGCGGCCGTACATGTGCCCACTACTTTTAGAAAATCTCGCCGATTCAGGTTTTGATTCATGGTAAAACCTTTATTAAATACTTTTGCAAAATTAGGTGTTGACAGTCAACAATAACTAACATGCCCGTATTTATTTGTCAAATCTTATTTTACTCAACAACCCTACTTCATGCCCGTTCGAAGTCTGGTGTTTTATGCTTGACCTTGTTAAAAAAAGAGCCTATAGTAATCTTTTATGCAACTGTTATAATCATAGTCAATCTTAAAAAGTTTATCATACGGAAAGGAACTGTGATGAGCGAAAAAAAACAGTCAAAAAACCGCATCAATAATCATATAAGCCGCCGCGGCATGCTCCGGATGGTTGCCGGAACAGGTGCCGCCGGTGCTGCGGCCCTGACTCTTGGCTCTTGTGCGACGGGAGATGGGCAACTGAAACGGGCAGCTACCAAGGGACGAATTAACCATTCCGTTGCTTACTGGTGCTTCGCGGAATACTGGGACCTTGACAAGACGTGCCAAATCGCCAGCCAGCTTGGCTGCAAGAGCATCGAACTGGTCGGCCCCAATGACTTTGCCACTCTTAAAAAGTACGGCCTGACTTGCGCACTGGCTCCGAACGGTATGCCGGACCCTCCATTTGTAAAGGGTTTTAACAATCCCGAATATCACGATATGATTATTGCTAAAACCCGCGAGGCTATTGACGCATGTGCCGAATATAATTTTCCCAGCGTTATTGCTTTTACGGGTTTTCGAGAAGACATCCCCGACGACGTCGGCGCTAAAAACTGCGTCGATGGCCTCAAGAAAGTTATCGGCTACGCCGAAAGGAAAAATGTCAATTTGTGTTTGGAGATACTCAACAGCCGCGTTGCGGTCGAGATGAAAGGCCATCCCGGTTATCAGGGCGACCACACCGATTACGTTATGGACATTGTCAAGCAGGTCGGCTCACCAAGAATGAAAATTCTCTTTGACATCTACCATATTCAAATCATGGACGGTGACGTAATCTCTCGTCTCCAACAGTATAAGGAATACATCGGCCACTACCACACCGCCGGTAATCCAGGGCGTTGCGAAATCGGCGACAACCAGGAAATAAACTATAGGGCGATTATGAAGGAAGTCGTAAAGACAGGCTACAAAGGCTACGTCGGCCACGAGTTTATACCTATGCAAGATCCTCTCGAAGGTTTAACTGAGGCGGTCACTATCTGTGACGTCTGAAAAAAGATGAAGACAAATGAAAACCCCCGTCCCTGCCAAAACAGAGACGGGGTATAGTTGTTTAATCAATGACCAAATCCGGATTGTCAGGCCCGATATGTTTTAACATGACGATTGAATCGGTCTTAGATGGATTCGTGATTTTCACTCCCTCTTTAGCCGCCTGTTCACTAACAAAATATTCGTCGTGTGACAATTGGCCGTACCTGATAAGAGCCGGAGTTTCTATGCCCCACGGCCCTATCGTTCCGTGACCCTGCATGGTAATAAATCCGTAGCAGGCGCTATCCTTGATTGTGACGGTCTTGCCGGGCAGAACCGTGAGTTCTTTGGCGCTGAAGGCGTTTGACTTATAGCAGATCCAGTTTTCGATATAGCCTTCTGCTTCCATCTCTTTAACCGGCCTGACGGGTTTGGGTGCCATGAAGCGATTCTTTGCGAAATCCGGATCTACGTTAAGGTCCCAATCGATAACACTTAGAAGCCATTCCACGTTTCCTTCCTTGTCCTTCGGCGTATCCTTCCACAGCAGTTCCTTGGGGACAACCTGATCGTGTGTGATGTTCTCGTACATCGCAAATACGTCCGAGGCCTTCTGTGGCTCGTATGTGCAAAGGCTTCCCGGGGCATGAAGAACTCCGGGCGGGACATCCCAGCCGGTCCCGACATTTAGACGATAAGCAGCTGACAGGTTCGTGATTGCATTGTCTCTTCCCTCGGCCGCATCCTTAAGAGCTTTGAGGACCTGGTCCTTCGTTACACCTGGATTGAGGCCGAAGAAGGTATAAGGGAAGTCGCCGCCATGGTTATTTGCCTGTGGTGGGAAATAGTAGGCTTCCGGCTTACCCAACTGCCCGGTCAGCGCGGCATGCTCATCGCGATGATGAATATGGTGAGGCAGGGCGCCTTTGTTATCGAAAAATTTCGAGTACATCGGCCAACGCTTATGTTCAGTCCAGAGTCTATCGCCGATGATTTGGCCCTTGAGCTCATCAACTGCATCTTTGAGCAGAACTTTTTCAGTCTTTCCATTATCCTCGAAGACAATGAAGCTCAAACCTTCATTCGGTGAGGTCAAAGGGCCGTTGTCCGCCGGTGTGGTTGATGCAAACCATCGCTCATCAATACCGCCTCGTTCACCGCCAAGCGCATAATAATCGTCCGGATGGAGCTTGATACGCCGGCCCGGTACACAAAAGGAACGCGGCACCCAGTTGGGAGCCAACCTTAAAATTCCCTTTCCCTGTTCAAGTGCTTTGTTTGCAATAGCATTAGCAGACATAAATACTCCTTAATTCAAAAGTGCATAAGAGCGCACGTCATAAGTGTAACACCTACAAATTACCCCGATCTTGTGCTTACGCTTTCCTTACTGTTTCCCATTTTTTATTTTTCGCTGATTTCAATACTGCGTCACAAACATACTGTGTAGCGAGGGCCTCACGGAAATCAGGCGATGTCGATTTGCCGTCGGCCAGGCTTTGCATAAATTCAGCCGCCTGGTGGACGAAAGAATGTTCGTAGCCAATCTGCAGACCGGGCACCCACCATTTATCCATGTACGGCATATCGCTGTCTGTAACGTGAACCGACCGCCAGCCTCGTACGATAGAATCGTCGCTGTGATCGAAGTAGCTGAGACGATGGAGATCATGGAGGTCCCAGGCGATGGAGGCCTTTTCCCCGTTGATTTCGAAGGTATAAAGAGCCTTGTGGCCGCGTGCATAGCGGCTTGACTCGAAGTTGCCGAGTGAGCCGTTATCGTAGTGGCAAATGAATGTGCAGGCATCGTCGATACCCACCGGTTCGACCTTGCCCGTTTCAGCGTGCATGCGTTCTTTCACAAATGTTTCTGTCATAGCACTTACGTCGGTGATGGGCCCATTGTGCCACATAGCGGTATCTATACAGTGAGCCAGAAGGTCTCCGGTCACACCCGAGCCGGCGGCCTTTACGTCCAGCCTCCATGTGCCCATCCCGCCCTGAGGCACTTCTGTTGATATGGTCCAGTCCTGCAGGAAGTTGGCCCGATAGTGAAAAATCTTTCCGAGCCGACCTTCATCGATGAGCATTTTGGCCAATGTCACGGCCGGCACCCGCCGGTAGTTGAATGAGACAAGGTTGGGCACTCCGGCATCCTCCACGGCCTTGACCATTTGTTCAGCCTGCGAGACATTCAGCGCCAGGGGTTTCTCGCAGCAGATAGCCTTGCCGGCTTTAGCGGCGGCGATGGCTATCTCGGCGTGCAGATTGTTTGGAACGCAGATTTCCACGACGTCGATGTTTTCATCGTTAATTACCTTGTGCCAGTCGGTAACGTATGACTCGTATTCCCACTTTTCGGCAAAGGCCTTGGCTTCTTCTTCCACTAACCCGCAGACAACCTTCAGTACAGGGTCGTAAGGGATGTCGAAGAAGTGTTTGACCTTGTGGTAGGCATTTGAGTGCGTCCGGCCCATAAAGCCGTAACCGATCAGACCAATATTAAGTTTTTTCTTCATTGTATTAATTCCTTATTCAAATTCTTAGGCTATAAAAAGCATATGTGAAGCACCAATTCCGAATTCACAACTAAGACGTCCACCCGTGCGCCGCCCGCACTTTGAGCATCACATCGAGGATCGCGTTCCACGTATCCGGGTTTTCGAGCGTCGCGTTGGAGAACATGCACCCATCCCAGCAGATGTGCTGGATGCCGCGCGCCGCGGCGTCTTTAAGCCAGTAGCCTGCGCAGCGGACGATGTCGAGCTTGCCGTTGGGGTCATCGGCCGGGCAGTGCTTGCCTGTCTTGTCGTGCGCACCAGCGCCATGTACCTCGCCGTCGTTCTGTGCTATGTGGAAGTCGATCGTCCATGGCCGTAACTTGTCCACCATCTTTTCATAGGCGGCGTAGAACTCATCGTCCGAATAGCCGGGCTGCAGCAGTGCATGTTCCGGCGCATTGTAACCCATCAAGAACAGGTACGTGTGGGCCATATCGGCTTGGAAACCAAGCGTCTCAGGCATTCCGACGGCTTCCAGGAGATCGATCGTATCCTTCCAACTATGATGGCCTGCCCAGCATATCTCGCCCTCGACGGCCAGGCGTTCACCGTGGTCGGCGGCGATCTTGGCCGCTTCGCGGAACGTCTCGGCGATTGTCGAGGTGTTTGCCTTTGGGTCTTCGCGCCATTTCTCGACGCCGAATTCCGCCGAGTCTATCCGGATCGCGCCGTACTTGCGCACGCCATGCTCATTGAACACGCCGGCGATGCGGCATCCCATGCGCACGGCGCTGAGAAACTTCTCGCGGGCCGCTGCATCCCCCATCGCCGAATCGCCGATCGTGCCGGGCCAAACCGGGGCGACAAGCGAGCCGACATTAAAGCCGTACCCCTGAATCAGGTCGGCGATCTTCTTCAGTTCGTCGTCGCTGGCGTTAGGGTCGGTGTGTGGCAGGAAAAGGAAGTAGTCAATCCCGTCGAACTTCTGGCCATTCACCTCAGCACCGGCGGTCAATTCGAGCATCCGTTCGAGACTGATTGGTGGCTCCTGGCCCGGTTCATTTCCTTTGCCGACCAGCCCGGGCCACATGGCATTGTGAAGTCTGGGGAGTGTATCCTTACTCATGTTTTGCTCCTTTCTGGTTCAGTAGCGTTTACGATAGCTATTACATTGCCTTCTCGTAGGCCAACACGACCACGCCGTCTGAGAAGCATTTTCTTCCGGCCTGGCTGGCGGTTACCCCCGAGGGCAACTACTTTGCCGCCCGAATGGACTTCCGGGCCTTGCAGAATAACATTTTGCAGCTATTTGCGAAAAACACAAGAAGAATTTTAGAAGATTTAACATCTTCCAACAATTACATGGTCTGTTAATTATCTTTTCGATGAATAGCCACTTCGAGCGTCTGAGCTTCGTTGACGAGTTGGTTTTTCGACAGTTTGATTACGACACGGTTGTCTTTGAGCTTGTAGCTGCTCTGGACTACTTCACGGTCTAACGTTACAACAACTTTGACTTCATGGAAATCCTCAGGGACCGCAAAGGCAAGGGATTTCACGCTCAGTTTGCCCCAGCGCAGGTCAATTCGGTTTCGCTGGATTTTGCTTTCCCGTTTTTGGGTAAACAATCCCCAGCCCTCGGCGGCTGTGAAGGCGGCGCGGAAGTTTTCCGGTGTTATCTTTGGCGCAAAGCCCAGATGTCCTTTAGGCCCATGATATTCATAACCGGCAAGGGCTGTATAAACTCCCCAGCTTGCCATTGCCCTGGCGTAGTGGTCGCCGCACTCGACCTCGTTGAAGGGATTATGTTTGGACGGATGGTAGCGATCGTGAATACCGCGGCAAATCACAAGTGCTTCGTCAAGCATTCCTTCCCAGACCATATGGCCGGCCACCTGGTACTCAATTCCCGTCCACACTTCGCTCTTGTAGCGAACGCCTTCTTTATGGTATGGACTCTTTGGCCATGTGCAGGTAAACAGGCCCGCCTCGCTGGGTCTGGCAAACCATCGTTCCGGTTTATGTTCGGCATTATAAGGCCCGATATCCGGGGCCCAGTTATATTTCCAGACCGACTGAAGCGTTTTGTTAATATACTGTGGCGGATAAATGTAACCCAAGTTGAGTTGGTGTGCCCAGCCCTGTCCGAAAAGCTGGTCGGACAGACACCCTTTTGCGTATTGATATTTTGGATGCTTCTGCAGGTCAACAAGCTGGATGAAGTATTCACCGTCCCATAGCCGTTCGACGGTAAGCCGACTGCCGCTTTCGAATATTTTTCGGCAGCGTTTTGCGAATTGCTCATCGCCTATATCTTGTGCCATTTCTTCGGCTGCCCGGAGTGCAGCCAAATACAGCGAGCCGACAAATGTGTTCGGTCCTTCGAAGTTAATATCGTATGTATTATGCTGGCTGTTCTCGATAAGGCCGTCATCGTTGCCGTCTTGAGCGATGGAGAACTCAAGGGCTTTCTTGATACTCGGCCAGTTGCGCTTAAGGAAACTGTCGTCGGCGGAAGCCTGGTGTTCGCGATAGGCTTTAAGCACGCTTCCGCATTGCCCGTCGGCGGCGTAAGCGCGATTACTCCTGAAGCCGACCAGGCCGCTCTCGGTGTCAAAACCTTCGCCAAAGTCCTGCATTTCTCTGGCGCTTCGCTCAAGCTGCGGGAAAAGACGAGCAGGCGCATGAGAATAGTTCCAAACGTGGGTACAGGTGCCCGCACAACAGCCGACACCTTCCCATGCCCAGAATCGCCCGTTCTTCCACCACTGACATGTCCCGGTCGCCAGATTGCTTACCGTCGAGTGGAGGCGGAAAAGCAGCCACTGTGGAAGCGTGCCGTGCTCGTAATAGGTCTTGTACCACTTTTCTGTATTAGCAGCGAGACGGTTGTAATTATCGAGAACATAATGTGCGACATCGGTAGCATTGTTGAAATGGTTGGCGTACTGGTGGCCGTTTGAGTAGTTGGGGAAAAACCAGGCTAAGACAAAAGTGAAAGTGCGCGTGGCGCCGGGCGCTAATTCCACAGAGTTAGCAGCCAAAGCGGTACTTTGTCTTTTTGTAACAGGCCAGGCGGCATTTTCCTTCGAGTATAGTTTGACTTCTCTATCTGGGATAGTTGCAATAAGCTTGTTAACCTCCTGAGGTTGAATCGCTTCTTTTGACAGAGCCAGCACCAGCGAGCCATAGTCGGGTAGTTTGTCGAGCGGTCCCATCGGGCCTTTGTGCGGCTCATCCGACAACTCTATCTGGTCAATGTTGATATGTCCCCAGCCGCCGGAATTTTTATCGACGATTTGAATTTTCGCTGTTTTGCCCTCAAGCTGTTCTACGTTCCAGAAGTACCATTCGAGTTTTTCGTTGCTCTTACCGGTTGCCGTTCGCAATGCTTTATCATCGATAAGTAAATTTATACAGGTTTGGTCTGAGTGATTGCCTCCGCCGATTAGAAAGTTGACGAACTTCCGCGAGATTTTGAAAGGCGGCGACGTCAGCGTGCCGTGCAGTTTGTCACCACCCAAAAATGTATTGACAAGCCCTTTTCCTAAAAAGCCGCTTACCTCCTGCTGGCTTGCCAGCGTGCCATTAGCAGGGCCTTTGCCAAATGCTTGACCTGTTGACGTCCAGTTATTGTAGTCTTCGCCCTCAAAATCGGCCAGGACGATTTTGGGCCGAGGTACTACGATCCCTTTGGGTACCGGCGCCTTCTCGGCGGTGTGGACAATCAACGTCCGCTTCTTTTCATTGACAATTTGACTGCGGCGTAAAGCATGCACCGACTTTGCCGAGTCAATTAGAACGGCGTTCTCAAGCCATCCTAAAAGACTTACAGAGAGTTTTTTGGTTGATACATTCTCGACGCTGATACTGAATATTGTTGCAGGCAGGGCGGAATCTTTCGCATTAAGCGGAATAAAAGGTGAATAAGCTTTTAGTGAAACACTTACAGGGAAGCCGTCTTCACGATAACGAACATTGCCAATGGGGTATAAACCTGCGAATTCCACTTTCCCGAAGTCCTGGTCCAGTGTTTTCGCAAATGTCCTGCCATCCTGCTCTACAATCACGGCAAAACCCGAGTCCACCGGCGAGTCGGGCCTGTAAGTGCGGTAACATTCCAAGCCGTATCCTGTGAAAACGTGTTTGTTGAAGATTTGCCAAAGGCCAAGCGTTCCATCGCCGCGCAGGTAGAGTTGTCCTGATGCGATGCCTCCAACCGGCATGCCTATTGTTTCAAGCTCATCGCCGCTATAGACTTCTTGCCGGCCCCGTTCAAAAAGAAGCTGCACCGCATCCTGTGATAGACCCTTGTCTGCAGGTACCAGATGTTTCGCTTGCTTTTCCTGTTCGACGAATGGATTGTGGGCTGTATCTTCGAGTTTCAATGCTAGCAAAGTGGGCTCTACGATATGCAGGTTATTCAAAAGAGGCTCGGTATATTGTATGTCCCCGTACTCAGCCTGATTGAAATGATGCTGCTTGCCAACGTGATTATTCCAGTCCACACCTTCAGTCAAGAATCCGTTTTGTCCGTGATGATGTTTAGCTATTGCCCGCAGGATTGTAAGTGCATCGGCAAGGTACGATTGATTTTTGGTGTCTGTATAGGCTTCGATATATGCCAGTGCCGCCTCTGCGTTTTCCCAAAGGTACGATGTGTCCCAGCTTTTCTCCATAAAGAGCAGTCCCTTGGTCTGTACACCGTTTCTGTCCTCTTTCATCTTAAACTGCTCAAGACCTGCGAGGCATTTATCATAAGCGAAGGCACTGACTTTTTTATCATTGAGCACTTTGGCCGCCTCCCGAAGGACACGAAATGCCACAGAGTATGCAACGTTTTCATGCTCATCATAAGTATCGTGATTAATGCTTCCGAAAATGCCTCCCGCTTCCATGAAAACATTTATCTTTTTTCTGATTATTTCTGTATAGTCCGCAAGACCTCGCTTCGTCAGGCCAGTGTAGAGCTGAATAATGAATAGTCCGTCCCCGCTTTTTTCGAATAAGATATCTGAGTCTCCATAGGCGTTATTTGGGTAGTGCTTGCCGCTGGGTTCGCAGCGGCGGGGAAACCAGCCGTTCGATGTGGATTTTACGTTTTTGTTGAGCCATTCCGCTGTCTTTATGGCCACATCTCGCATTTTGCGTTTTCTTTTGCCTTCGAGTTCATCGCTGAAAAGAAGGAGTTGATACGCGACTTTTGACATCGAGCCGGGGCAAAACCAGTTATTCTTGTGCTGGTAGTTAAGGCAGAATCGATTGGTAGTGGTTTCGCGGTAGCCGGTGATAAAACCTGTTTCGTAATCGATAAAACCATTCTCCAATACATGGTCCAGCAGTGAGAGAGCTTTCTTTTCCAGAGATGGATTTTTAACATGCCTGGCGAACAAATAAATTTCATAAGCACCACCGACGGCATTTGCCGCCCAGCCGGGGCCTTCGAGATTTCCGAAATCATGCCAGCCCATTATATTTCCATCCTGGTCAACAAAGCTCGACTTAGAACAAAGATGTTCCTTGTACGGAACCAATGTAAATTCTGCGAATCTGACTGAGTCACGGACAGAATCAAAGATTGTGTAAGATGGATCCTCCGGCAGATAAAAACCGGCCTGGGGTGATTGGGCATAGGCACAAATATTGCACAATAAGAATCCAATTACGATTGGAGAAATCCGGGACCTTTTCATCTTTCACTTCCTTTCTTTATGTGAGAAGGTTAATGCAGACAAACTTAATGACAGTCGAAACTTATTTCAAGCTCCCGGATTTTAATAAAAAAGGTCCTTATTTGCCAATGTGTTTCGTAAAAAACATGCTTTGGCAAAAAAGAGCCTGTGTTTACTGGGCGGATTCTTCTTTTATTTGGTGGCGTATTTTATAGTACAACCGTAAGATTTAGTATTCGAGATGCTTACTGCTTTGCCGGCAGTAAGCTCCGCCAAAACATTATCGACATAGTTGACCACGCCTTCTTTCTTTTTGCCTAAAGGTGAGTCGTCAATTGCACCGTCATAGACAATCCTGCCTCTTGTATTGATAACAAATATATGGGGTGTAGTCTTGGCGCCGTAAGCTTGGCCAACTTTTCCCGATCTGTCGTCGAGTATCGGAAACGGCAACTTATGTTTTTCGGTGAATGTTTTGTTCGCTTTAGGAGTTGTATGGTTCGTACTGTTTACTGCAAGCCAAACGACGTTTTTGCTTTTATACTTTTTCGCAAGCTCGGCCATCGTGTTTTTTGTCTCATGATGGTATCGAGAGAAGGGGCATTCCATGTTAAACCATTCCAGCACGACAATTTTGCCCCTGTAGTCGGAGAGGCTTACTGTTTTGCCGTCAAAGCTTTTTAGCTCAAACCGGGGTGCTCTTTTGCCGGAGCTTTGGGTATCTCTGGATGGTCGCTGCCTTTGCGGTCTGTCCAATCTTTCAGGTCTTTGTTGTGATTGCTGTGGTCGTCCCGGTCCCCTTAGTTTCGCAATCTGCTGTTCAATTGCTCTTATTGCCGTCATTCGTTCTCTGGCTGCTTTTGCCATTTTCTCTCTGAGCTTAGTACGTTCTTCTTCAGAGATATCTCGAAATCTTCCTCGGTCATCATCTCCTATACTAAGTACGGCTGCTTTTAATTTGGCAACCTGTTGTTCAATTTCACTGATTGCTTTTAGCTGCTGTTCTCGAGAAAGGCTGATACGTCCGCTAAATCTTTGCTGCATTTCGGCCCTGAATTTCTCCCTTTCGGCCTCGGACATGTTCATGTATTTTTCTCTTCTTTTCTGCATATCGGTCATGAACTTTTCTCTTTCGGCCTCGGACATATTCTGAAGTCTTTGCCTCATATTCTCCTGTTGTTGCAGTACATTCCGGCCGGGCGTTTCTTTTTCCTGGGCGAATGCGCCCCGGGTAACTGCCAGAACCGCCAGAACCGTAATGAATGAAATTAGATACCTTTTCATAATATTAGCCTCCAAAATAAGTTAAATTGACGTTTTTCAAAGCTCCTATCGGCATTTTTATTCTTAATCCTTTGTATATACACAGTATGCATTAATTTTGTTCTTTCGTCAAATTGGGTTTGATTGGGTTTGTTTTGGGTTTGTTTTGGGTTAAATTGGCTTTGAATTGGGTTTGTTTTTGGCTTTATTGGGTTTGAATTGGCTTTGTTTTTTGGCCTGAGCCAGCGGACAAAATTTCGTATATACTTGTCATATATAAGTTTATGTTCATTTTGGTCTCCGTCAAATTGGCTTTGTTTTGCATAAAAAGGGCTGATTTGTCGAACATTCTCTACAGTTGTAGAGCACGCTTTAGTGAAGAGTGAGCTAAAGTTTCTAAGGTGCCTAAAGTGAGCTAAAGTTGGGTATTTCATATCTCGGATACCATATTTGATATTGTGGGCTTAGGCCCCCTGTTGCGTGTCAAGTTAGCAGCACTCGAGGGTAAAAAAAACACTGCCTCTATAATTAGAGCGATGTGCGTTTTTGGCCGAAAATTTGGCTATTATTTTTGGCTCTTTGTTCGTAAGTTGATTATTAGTAAGGAGATAAAAAATTTTGAAAATTTATATTTTTGTTTTTGAGAGTGAGCGTTTTTGACTGAAAATTGGGCGATTTTTTGGAGTGTGGATGAGTAAATGAGTGGATGAGAAATGCTAATTAGCTTGTTAAACTTTCTAATTCGCATTCCCAATTACTTATAAATTTCTGAAAACTTTTTAATATGGGACACTCCCGGATATTATTTACATCCTTATAATATTCAAACAGGGAAAGAACATGATGCTCCTTATTATCCATATCTATAAACCCAAAAGACGTTTCAAGATCCACCTTAGAATCTTTTGCTTGCCTAACCGTATCTCTAACGAACTTCATATTATACTCTATTATAGCAAGGCTCGTTCCATGCTCTCTTATGAAAGTAATAACCGCAATATCCTCATTTAACATCATTAACCGATTAATAAAAGGATTTACGCTGTTTTGAAGATAGTACAGTAAGTTGCTTTTCCCACTAGCCCAAGATTCAATACTTGAGCTTAAGCCTATAACGTTACTTATATACTCTTCCTGGATGATACCCATAAGCTTAATATTACTTTTGACTTCTTTAATTCTCTGCTCGTCCTGAAAAATATTCCGAGAACCAATGAAATCCCTGACCGGATTATCATATTCCCCTTTTTTATAATCCTCTAAGTATTCGTCGACAGCTTTATGAAGTTTTTTCTTGAATAACGGATAGTACTCGTCAAAGGCATCGGATTCTTCAGGGTATTTGTATTCAAATGCTACATAGCTTTTTAGGTCCGCCGGCAAACTAGCGATATCCTGTGTCAACATAATAGTCCCAACTTTCAAGGTGTGCCTGATTCCCAATTCGTAAAAAACATTAGGATTTAATCCTGTTAAATCTGCAATGACCAAGTCTGCTTTATCTAAATCGTTCACAATTCCTTTCACAAAATTACCCCTGGTCTTCTCATATCTATGCACGGAAACGAACTTGGTATTTTTCTTACTATACTCTTTGACAGCCTTATGTATCAATTTATCATATATATGCTTCAATTTTTTCTTGTTGAGACTTCTCTCGGTTCCATCAGAATCATTAAACTCCGCTTTCGAAAAAGGCATGATTATAAAACACCTGAGTTCTTTAGATGGCATTTTGCCTTGGGCAGTTTTCTTGTTCGCTTGTATTTTCTTTACAGCATTTTTCTGAGCCATCATGCACCTACCAATGATTATGCAGTCTGTTTAAACTCCAGTCAAAACTCATCGACCGGACGGTGAACGACACTGGACAATTATTTATTCTTCTTTTCTTCAAGCATCTTTTTGGCCTGAATTCTCATTCCATCTGAAAGACGGTGAGGGTGCTCAAGAAGATCCTCTAACGTACATTGTCTTTCTTTAAGAATACGCTCGATTTGTTTTCTGCACTTTGGTCTTTCCCTTAGATACATATCATTTTTACCTTTTTAGAATAACTAGACTCTCATCGGACGCGGGATTTTCCCTGTGATCCAGTTCAGCGATATGCTCGGTATTAACTCAATTCTTCTAATGCTGCAAGATACTTTCTTGTGTTCCGTTTAGTCTGAGTATGATTCCAGGTATTTCTTATTGCGATTACTGATCCTATAGTAAGTGCTGTACCAGCACAGATCTCCTTAATATATGAAGCATTGGTTGCTGGATTTGAGAGTAAGAGCCAAATTCCGAGCCCAAAAGTACTGATCTCAACTCCTAATTTTGCAAATTCATCTGAAAACTCGGAAAAAGCATTTCCTCTCGTTTGATAAAAGTCTCCTTCAGCTTTTCCATTCTCGACATCAATTATCCATGAACTTAACTCTTCATGAAATGCATGTAGTCGACTAATGAAATCAGATTCATTTCGGAATTCGATAATCTTATCAAT
>DAOUVA010000375.1 GCA_030667885.1 Phycisphaerae bacterium | reverse complement strand
CTTTGTACACACAACCTGCCGGACGCCAAAGTATTTGATATGCCGGATAGACCTGACCAGAGGGTTAGATTTGACCTTGCCAACACAGCGATAACAGACTCCAGCGGCAAGGTACTTATCCCTGAAATTCCCTATGAGGACAGATTCGGCAGACGCTTCGACTTTCATGCGGCTTGCAGATACCAAAGTATTGCTCTTATGGCTATGAACCCGGATACCCCCGAACCTGTACGGCAGAAGCTATCGAGGCATAAAGACCCTAAAATGTTGAGGCACTATGCAGGGGCCGCTGAAACTGGAAGACAGCAAAGGAAAGCACTGGAAGGATTGCCGGACTTGACGAAGATACCACAGGCACAGGTAAAAATCAAGACCGGAACGGATAACTTGTCTAATGCTTGTTTTATAGACGACTCAATACGACCTATTACAACTAAGAATGATAAGGATGAAAAAACAAGCCCAGCATTAGAGATAAAAAACAGCGATATTGAGCCGCCAGTGGGTTTAGGGAACAAAGCTTTTCGTATCGATAGTCCATGTGCGTGAGGTAATCGGATATTCTTCGCTTTGCCAGATGCCGGCGGAATTCTTACCTATTACATAAACGGTGTAAGATTGTCCATTTTGAAGGTTTGTCAATTCGATAGGAACATCAACGTATATCTCCAGACTCCATGGGTCGTTGTTGAGTCGATACATATAATTTGTAATGCCTGGTCCACCGACGAAAAGTGTCGCATCGGTATGATAAGTCAACTCATCAGGCTCACCGCAGACCGCAGCGCCGCCGGGCACGTAAGCTCCCATATCAAGGCCGCAGGGCCCGGCACCAATCGCCGGCGAGACGGCTCGTAAATGGAAATCGGCATTCGGATCAACAAAGACAGGGTCAGCGTCGATATTGTTTGCCCCGAGGTAGTGCAATGTCTCAGGTATAATCGAGCAGTTGACAGTAATATCAGTAGTTTCAATTACCTCGTCAAAAATAAGGTCTGTATTCCAGAAAATACAGCCGTCCACATATGCTCCCCGGCCGGCTTGCCCCTGTCCCGGACGGTCGAAGTAAAAGACTGCTTTATTAACATCAACCACCGTATTATTAACAAAAGTCACAAAAGCATCCTGCTTAATATTAGTAACATGGTCGGTATCGAAAAAGATATTGCGAACCATGACATATTCTTTTCCGCTGCCTGCAGAGATTGCATTTGACTCTCCGGTTGCATTGTTATAAGAGTCTCTGTGGTAGTGCATAAAAACGTTTCCCTCTATATGGGCATCGGTCTCGAAGTCGAGAGCGTCATCACCTCCACCCATAAAGACATTATCGAGGATTTGCGGGATCGGGTTCGGGCGCGATGGGCCGTCAAAGTCAATCGCGTCATTGTGTCCTTTAGTTGTCCCGAAAATATTATTTTCGATTATGAAATAGCCGTCTTTCGGGATACCGCTGCCCCATATATGTTCACTGCGGTTGTAGGTGGTTGGTGGTTCATTCGGGCCGAAGATATCAGTGAAAACGCAGTTGGAAACAATCAGAGACGAATTAATCGTGCTGATACGGCGAAGGTCTGTGTTGTCTAAGGTAACGTGGTCGAGCAGAAGGTTGGAGTTTTCAATACCTATCATTCCATTGTTGGAGCGACCATATTCGACAACGGCGTATGTAATGCGGTTGTCGCGAGTAGTGTTGGTGAAATGAATGCCATCCCACGTGCTGTTAGTTCCCGGTATGCTTGTAAAGTGAATCAACTCATACTCAGAACCCACGGCGATAAGCTGGCCTTTAACAATAATTGTTGCATCCGGATCAAAGAAAACCGTAGTGCCTGCTATAATAGTAAGCTCAACTCCGAACGGAATAGTGAATTCGCCGGTTATGCGGTAAGGACCATCCTGCGGTGTCCAGGTAGTGTTCTCTCTCAAAATCCCATTTCCATTGGCCGGTAAATCGGTCTGTTTATTGTGGTCATATCCCTGAACACTTGCAACGCCATTATCATTACCTGCATTGATACACGGGGAATTTTCCTGCAGGTGATAGTTGTTGTTCGGGGCATCAACGAAGAGGGGGTCCTGGTTGATATTATCAATGCCTGGCCATGTTTCACCTATATCTGAATAATCGATATGGATGTCCGCAGGGTCGTAGTCGGTGTAGACCGGATTAGCGGCGAGGATAATAGAATTTGTTATGAAATATTCTATCAATGGATCGGTGGGATTATATTTGTTAAAGGATTGAATTCCGAAATCGCGACAAACGATTGTGGCATGATTTAGAAAGACTCGGGCGCTGTTATGACTCGTTGCCTTGGCGGAAATGCCAATACCATTATTTACATTCAGCACGTTATCAATTGTAACCCGGCCATTAAATATGCTTATACCTTTATCGAAGCAATCGCGGAAGATGTAATCCTCAACCAGGACAGTCGCGCCTAATGTATCAAGCCCATCGTCATCCGTTTCGGCAAGCACGCCTCGGCGGAGTGTTACATTTTGTCCGGCACTTTGACCGTGGATATAAATACCGTCGTTATCGTCCTGCCCGAGCATCTCTGTGATCCAACTATCCTCGAACAACAAGGCGGTATTGCTAATTTCAGGTCCCATTACCGACCTGGCCAATTGGCAGTTGTGGAACGTCAGGTCCGAGCCTGAGGAGGACTGCATAACTTTACCTTCGTTGTCGGTGATAGAGACATAGTCAAAAACGATATTAGAACCGACCGGCCGGAAAGCCGGGCCTGAGCCGGTATGCCCTCCGCCGGGTGAGTTTCCTGCACGGGTGATGTTTGTGTACTGATATATCGACGGCAATGAGTTGTCATGGTGGATTTCTCCCCAGGCCCGAGCCGAGTTATAGGCTGTAAATGTAATCGGTGCTGAGGCAGTGCCCAGAGACTCGATTGTTCCTTCCACGTCGATATCCGTTCCCGCCGAGCCGGAGCTTACACCGTCGAGTAAAATGAGCGTGCCCGGCTGGATGGTCAGTGTGTGACCGCTGGGAACCTGCAGGTCATCAGTTATATTGATAATACCGTTCCAAATGGTGGAACTGCCGGCAAGTGTGCCGGAAATGCTTGTGACCGGCTCATTACTCAGGTCGATTAATAAGCGGCTGTCTTCGATGCCATTGACGTTGGCTGTCAATGTGAAGTCGCCTCGGCCGGTAAATGTTACCAGCGCACTTCCCAAACCATTACGCAATATAATCCGGCTTGTGGAAATATTGACGTTAGGATTATCAACAGACAATGTCGCTGCGGCATCCCATAAGTCACGTTCAATATTGCCGTCCGGCCGCACAACCTCAATTCTGACAAGGATACCAATGTCCGGCAGGTAGCTACCGCGAACCATGAGCTTTGTCTTCAAATCCGATGTAAGGATGTGATTGCTGCTGATTGTTGGTTCGTTTTGTGGGGATTCATCAACGACATACTGCCGGGCGTAAACTGGGCCGGTCAGAGATAATACGACCAATGTCAGAGAAACCACTGAGTTTTTGAAAGATATGGCTATTTTCTATCTCCATCCATATTGATGCCGGAAGCCCCCTATCTTATCTATCTGGATTGCCGTTTTGCAAAACGGTCATCCCCAGCTTGTGGGCCCTGGAATCGTGGTTACAGCTTATATAAACAAACAATATTGTAACATATATAGAATGCCTGAGTCAACTAAAATAGGCCTCCAGGGGACACTCTTTACCCCTGAAGAGGAATAGTTCAGCAGGCTCAATGTGCCCGGCCTGGAAGAAGTTGAGGTAAATATTATTTGATTTTGTAGCTTATTGACATGCCATCGCCCTTTTCCATGGAGGCTCGGATAATGACCGTATCGTAATTGGGGCTTTCCTGCATATAATCGAGAAAATCCTTCATCGCCTTGGCAGAACGAACGACATTATCGCCGACGACCACTGCGCCGATTTTGAGTTTAGGCTCGATAATCTTGAAGTATTTCAAATAATCGCTTTTCAGAGCGTCGATGAAAACAAAGTCGTATTTACCTTTAAGTTTCGGTAGAGTTTTAAGGGCATCTCCTTCTATGCAGGTAACGGTGTTTTCCAGGCCGATCTTTTGTAAATTGTCCCGGCATGTTTTTGCCATTTGCGGGTCGATTTCCAGGGTATAGAGGTGGCCTCCGGTCCTCTCGAAAGCTATTCCCATATTAACGGCTCCGAAGCCGGTGGCCGAGCCTACTTCTATTCCACGTTTGGCCCGGCTGCTTTCTACCAGAATTCGCAGCATCATGGCATCGCCTTCTGTTGTATTCAGGCCAATTCGCTGAAAATCTTTGACAAAACGATTGCGGAATTCATCGCTGTTTTTGTTTTGCTGGCCGGAATAAACCATGACTACATTAACACCAACCAGAACACATAAAGCAACAATCAATAGTTTGTACCGCTTCATAAGGCCTCCTTCAAATGGGTTAAATTAAATATGTTTAATTCTTCATTTCTGAAACTAACTGTCTTATCAAGATACAATAAAAATTGCGATATTTCAATACTCCAAATTCGGGTCGTTGAAATTGGGTTTGATTGGGTTTGATTGGGTTTGAATTGGGTTTGTTTTGGCTTTAATTGGGTTTGTTTTTGGCTTTATTGGGTTTGAATTGGCTTTGTTTTTTGGCCCCGGTGAGCGGGGCAAAATCATGTAATTGCTTGTCATGTCTATGGTTATGTTCATTTTGTCATTTCTATAATTGGCTTTGTTTTGCATAAAAGGGTGTATCTGGAAATATGTTATAATTCGCAGAGCCGGTTGGTGCAAAAGTTCAAAGGGGCAGAGGAGCAAAGGCACAAAGTGGATAAGCTGAAATCGAACAATGTCATTTTTCATGATTATATCCTTCAAATTGACAATTTAGAATTCAGGAATCTGGGCTTGCTGGCCCTGTGGTCTTGGCCTTCTGGCTGGGCTTTGTGAGCAGTTTGTAAAAAAGGCAAACTG